>JAGCML010000155.1 GCA_017646485.1 Kiritimatiellia bacterium | reverse complement strand
GGAGATGCACTAATGACTGGGTGGCTCTTTGAGGCCATGATGTTGCTCGCCTTTGGTGTGAGCTGGCCGGCGTCGATTGCAAAATCTCTGCGGACCCGTTTTGTGCGTGGTAAGTCGCCAGCCTTCATGATGATTGTCATCAGTGGTTACGCTTGCGGCATTGTGCACAAACTCCTCAATCCGCCCGTAGAGCCAGGCATTGAACAATATGTGCTCTGGCTTTACGTGATGGATTTGCTGTTGGTGTCCACGGATTTGACACTCTATTTCCTCTTTCGCAAAAATGATGCGCCTCGCGGGGCGTAACAGAAGGGAAGCATCCAGGCGATGCTACGCACACTGCTGTTAATCTTCGGTTTTGCTGGTGGGTGGTTTTGCCCGTGGTTGGCGGCACTGAAACCCTTAATGGCGGTTTTCTTAGCGTACATGCTCACGGTGGTCTTTCTGCGCATTCGCGTCTCAAAAGAAACCCTCACCCTGCGTCACTGGTATGTTTTGGCCGCGAACATGGCGTTGCCCTTAGCCCTCTGGAAAGGGATGCTCCTCTGCGGCGTACCCGAACGCTTTGCGCAGGCGGCCTTTTTCACCGCCGTCACCCCCACAGCAGCAGCTGCACCTGTCATTATTAATTTGTTGGGCGGCAGCATCTCCTTCGCCACGGTGGGCTTTCTTCTGAGCACGCTCTGCATGAGTGCGGCACTTCCTTTCTTGATTCCACCTGTGTTGCATCGCCCAGTTTGGGGCGCACTTCCAGATGTCCTCACCTCGGGTTCGCTCTCCTTGTGGGAGTCTTGCACCACCTTTTTGGGGTGGTTGGGCGAACAACCCGCCGGGTTGATTCTCATGCGCGTCTTTTTTGTGACCTTGCTTCCTATGGCATTGGCAGTGATTTTACGTCGGAAATTTGGCGAACGCGCACGGCAATGGGGCAACCGCCTCACTGCGTCCACGCTCTATGTGTGGGTGGGTTTAGTGGCCATTATTGCCGCCTCCGCCTCCCAATCCCTCGAAGCGCAAGCCGCGCTCTATCCGCGTTCGGACGTGCTTTGGGTCATTGTGATTGACATTCTGCTCTGCATTGGGATGTTTGCTTTGGGCGCGCTCTTTGGTATGCCCAAGCACCTGCGGGAATGTTCGCAATTATTAGGACAGAAAAACACCTCTTACACCACCTATTTGGCCTTCGCCTGTGACGCCCCCTTTGCAGCCCTTGGGCCAGCCTTTTACGTCTTTTTCCACAATACATGGAACGGCCTTCAGCTCATCTTCCACAAAGAGAAGCCCAAGCATGAAGCGTAATTTGTTATACTTTCACTTTTAAGGAGTAATTATGGCGGGATTTGATATTGACCGTGTGGCGCATTTAGCGCGCCTTGAATTAACAGATGAGGAACGCGCCACCTTTGGTGGGCAGCTTGAAACAATTGTGGCTTATGTTGACCGCATTGCGGGATTGGATGTGACCGGTGCCTCGGCCACGTTGCATGGTCATAATGTGAATAACATCTTCCGCGCAGATACGCCTGTGGAAGGACTTGACACCGAGGCGGCCATGCAGAATGCACCGGCACGTATTGAAGATGAAATCCGTATGCCGCGCATCGTGGAATAAGGAGTTACCCGTGGAATTGCACAAATTAACGATTGCCGAAGCCCTCAAAGGATTGCGTGAGGGCTCCTTTACCTCTGTGGCATTAACCCAGGCACTCATCGATGTGATGGAAGCCTCTCAGGCGGATATCCATGCCTATGTCACGATTGATGCCGCAGGCGCACTCGCTCAGGCCGCTGAATGTGATCAGCGTCGCGCCGCAGGGGAGGATCTTCCGTTGCTCGGCGTGCCAATCGCAATTAAAGACAATATGAATGTGATTGGCCAACCCTGCACCGCCTCTTCGCGCATTTTGGAAGGGTATGTCGCACCTTATGATGCGACAGTCATTGCGAAGTTGCGCGCCGCTGGCGCAATCTTCCTCGGTCGCACGAACATGGACGAATTCGCCCTTGGTTCGACGACGCAGACCTCTGGTTTTGGTCCCACGGAAAACCCCGTCGCACGCGGTTGCATCCCGGGTGGTTCTTCGGGTGGTAGCGCAGCAGCTGTGGGCGGTGACCTCGCGATTTGCGCCTTGGGTTCTGATACGGGCGGCTCGATTCGTCAGCCCGCTTCGCACTGCGGTATTGTGGGGGTGAAGCCGACGTATGGTCGCGTGTCGCGTTATGGTATTGTGGCCTGCGCATCGTCGTTGGACCAAGTGGGCCCGATGACCAAGACCGTTGAAGACGCCGCCATTCTCATGAACGTCATCTCGGGTCGCGACCCGATGGATGCGACGAGCCTGGATGAGCCTGTGCCAGACTACACCACCGCTTGGAAGGATGCCGATCCAGAACAGCCGCTCAAGGGCATGACCATTGGTATCCCGACGGAATACTACGGCGAAGGCTTGGATCCTGAAGTGCGCGCCTTCACGGAAGCTGCGAAGGAACGCGTCATTGCGCTCGGTGGTACGTTGAAGGAAGTCTCCTTGCCGCATTCTGAATACGGCATTCCGACCTACTACATCTGCATGACGGCAGAAATTTCGGCCAATCTTGCCCGTTTTGATGGCGTGCGCTATGGTGCACGAGTTCCCTGTGACGATGTGATCGAACAGTACAAGCGCACCCGTGCAGAGGGATTTGGCGCCGAGGTGAAGCGTCGCGTCCTGCTCGGTACCTTCGTGCTCTCCAGTGGTTACTACGATGCGTACTACAATCGCGCGCAGAAGGTGCG
>JAGCML010000154.1 GCA_017646485.1 Kiritimatiellia bacterium | reverse complement strand
GATGGTGTTTACCATGAAGGCGAACACTAAGACGAGGTCTCGCCTTACAGCATCCTAAACAAACAGCACAACGCTACGATGCGTTGTGCTGTTTGTTTAGGAGAATGTCTATTTTAGGGACTTACACATCCGTCTTATGCGTTGCATCCGGCAAATCAGCCACCACACGGGGACAAGCTAAGCCGCCCAAATGGTTGAGCAAATACTGCCGCATGTCTTGCGCTGTCTGCACCGATGTGCGGAAGTGATTAATGCCAGCGATGGGATCACAGAGAAAGATGTAGTACGGACGAATACGATTGCGTTGTAACCCCGCACAGAGTTTCGCCATGACAGCAGGGTCATCATTAATGCCACGCAACAAGACACTCTGGTTTGAAACCGGAATGCCCGCTCGCGCCAACCGCGTAGCCAGCGTCTGCACCTCGGGAGAGAGTTCATTCGGATGATTAAACTGCGTCTGCACCCAGACTCGTCCAGAAGTGGCCAATGCCTCAATGAGCGTATCAGTCCAACGCATCGGCAAGACCACAGGCGTGCGAGTGCAGAGTCGCACCGCATCTAATTGCGGCAGGGCGGTCAAAGCATTTACCCAACGCAACACCTCCTCGTCAGGCAACAAGAGCGGATCTCCCCCTGAAAGCAAGACCTCTCGTATCGTAGGGCGCGCTTGAATGGCGGCAATAAGCGTCTCTAAATCTGCTCGGCAAGCCTGCCCCAACAACCCACGACGCGTACAATGGCGGCAATAGGTGGAACAGGTCACATTCATCATGGCCAAGATACGATCGGGGTAACGTTGCTTAATCCCTGGAGCGATTGCCGCATGCGCCGTTTCACCAAAGGGATCTGGCGAAAAGTCGTCTGGCAAAAACTCCTCCTGAGCCACCAAGAATTGACGTGCAATCGGGTCGGTCGCTCCTGCGTTCAAATCAGCAAGCGTAGCATAGTACGGCGTCACGCGGAGGGGAAACTTCGGGTAATCCTGAATCCCAAAGTCTGAAGCAGAGAGCGTGTGAGCGAGTTGCCACTGCCAAGACTGCCATTCGGGCAACTCACGACAGGCAAGTATCTCAAGAGCACGAGGCGAAAGGTTAAGCGCGCATGACATCTAAGAAGGCCTCAAAGTCATGAAGTTTACAAATCGCAACGCCACGCTTGGCTGCATCTCCTGCAAAGCCATTATCATCGGTCACCAAGAGCATCGGGCACTCGGTTGTCGTTTTGAAGAAATCGATTTGATTGATAATGTAGTGGTCGGCACGGTGATCCCCTGCACCACCAGAGAAATGCACCAACAAATTGGAGCCCTCATTGTGTTGCGAGCGTTCACCACCATCCCAGACCAAATGGACTTGCACCAATGGCAGATTGGCGAATTGAAGACGGATATCCTTTTCGAGGCGTTTACGAGCATCTTCATGCGTTTGAGGTGTACCGCGACGCGACCGATAACGTCCCATGCCATTCAACATATTGTGGCCATCCAAGAAGAGCATCAGCGAAGCGCGCCCCTCAAAGGCGGCCACCAACGTCGGATTTCGCCGGCGAATGGCCTCGGATTCGGTTTCGGGTTCATCCACCAAATCTTCCGCTTTCACCTCTGGATTGGTCACCGCCCAGAGGGACGCCTGACGATGAAAGCGCAGTTTGAGTGCCTTCGCCTCCGTCTTTGTAATCGCCCCCAACGATTCACTTAATCTCAACCAATCCCGAATGGCGTGGTAATCGCGTTCGGTCGAAACATCAATGCGTGCAGCGAGCTCCTTTGCTACTGCGGAAAAGTCCGCCTCGCTTGCTTCCAATTGCGCCTGATACTGTTCGCAGACCTTCTGCAATTCTTCTCTTAAGGCGATTGTTTCAGGCAACTTCACCTGAGCCACTGCGAGGGTTTGCTCCACTTGTTGCAGCATGTCCTTCATCGCCCGCAGCGTTGCTTCCGCCTCATGACGGTGTCCAGCGGCGCGGTCGGCCTTTCGTTGGGCCTCAAGGACGTGTTGGGCACGTTCCAAAAGCGGCTCAGCCTTGACCTCCTTTAAGAGGTCTTCCACGGCACACATCGGCTTCAGCCAACCCTCAAAGAGTTTTATCTTGCAATCAGAGAGTAACTCATTCACGCGAAGGGTACGATTTTCACACTCGCGTTTCAGTTGGGCCTCAGCAATCTCTGTCTGACGCTTCGCCTCTGCAATGGCGAAATCCTTTGTGGCGATGAGATCTTTCTGCTCACGAAGTTGCTTTGTATAGGACTCTTCCAAGGCGCGACGATCACGTTTCGCCTCTTTTTTAGCCGTCTCAAGCGCCTGCTTCGCCGCATCCAGTTCCGCACGCAACCGCTTACTGCTCACGCCTTCATTGGCCTCTTGGTTGACATTTACGACTGGCGAAAAGAGCGCCTGAATGGTCTGCTTGGCATGCGCTTCGTCGGGGAGTTCTGCATCTGCCTCTTTCATCCATTCGGCGGCCAATGCACGCACCGCTTCACGTGTATCAAACAACAGCGCCAAAATAAACCGCGCTTTACCGAAGTAAACGGTGAAGAGCGAACGGCGCACCTCGAGTTCCTTCGGATCAATCAAAGCCAACAGCTTCACCTCTGCCATGTACTCACGCACAAAGGTTGCGACAGTCGCATCGTAATGCAACAGTTTTCCAGCGTAAGCATTCGTAATCACCGTCCGCATGAAGACGAGATTTCCTGGCGACCCCAGGCGCATGCCACCGCAGACCAACTTCGCCTGCGTGACAAAGGATTCCAAAGCCTTCGTCGGAATACCAGCTAAGACCGCTTCAAATGCGGCCTTTAATTCCTTTTCGGAAAGTGCAACTTCCTTTGCCATTAGATGGGTCTCCTTATCCATGCCATCAATAAGACCGAGGCCAATAGGCAACAGAGACCTCCTGCGATGAGCCAACTCCGCGTATGCGAAGTGTAGCGTGCGTAGATTTGACGTTCCACACGCGTTGTTTCCAATTCAGAAATATGTTTCAAAAAGGCCTCCAACTGTTCGGGTTCACGCACATTGGCATATTCACCGCCTGTGGTTTCGGCGATTTGCTGAAGGGTTTGTTCGTCCAGGGTCATCCAAACATCGGCCAGCACTTCATTGCCCCACATATCTTTTCCGCGAATCTTCGTGTGGCCTGTGGAACCCACACCGATTGTATAGACGCGAACACCGAGTTCTGCAGCGGCCTTTGCGGCCTCTGTCGGGGTGACGGCACCAGCGTTGCTTTCACCATCTGAGAGCAAAATCACAACCTTTGTCTTCGGGGTCGCATCCTTCAGACGGAGCAAACTCACCGCCAAGCCATCCCCAATGGCAGTCTGCAATTCATCCCCTGTCACCCGTCGGCCGCGTTCATCCACTTCGCCATTTTCGCCTGGAATGGTCACCCCAGAGAGCGTATGCATGAGCGCACGATGGTCAGCCGTCAGGGGTGCACGCACACTCGCATAACCGCCAAAGGAGACCAAGCCAATCAAGTCCTCGGGGCGTTGCTCCACAAAGTCGCGGAAGATGCGCTTAACCACATCCAGACGCGTCGCATCGTAACGGCCTTCGCTCAAGTCAAGCCCGCGCATTGAACCAGAAATATCCACCGCCATCATCACCGCTAAGGCATCTGCCGAACGCACTTCACGCGAGAGCAGTGAACGCGGACCCGCCGCACCAATAATCAAGCAGAGCGTGCCAACTAAAAAGAGAAGCGGCAATAGCGCACAAAGCCATTGGCGCCAGGTGGGCTTAATCTGCGTAAAACGTGTAGCTGCCGAGGCAAAGATCACGCCTTTCGCACGGGCGGCTCGCCAAATGCGCCACGCCATGATTGCCCATGGAACCAATAATAAAAAGAGCCACGGAGATGAAAACATAGTTAACACAATCCAATCAATAGGTTAGAATTAAAGCGTTTTTTCCGATGAAAAGACATTCAATAAGCGAAAGCGCGCCCTACGGATGAGAACATAAAAGCCCCACGCAAAGAACAAGAAAAAGAGCAACATCAACCAGGGCGCCCAGTGTTTCGCCATAATCGCGCCCAACACAACCAACCCTGCGAGCAACCCAAAGAGCACTACCTGCAGACGTTCTAAACGGAATTGCAAAGCCTTCCAAATGCGCTCGCGCAGTCTATCCGTCTTTTCATTATACAAGCCCTCACGTTTTGCCTGTCTGAAAATCCATAACCGTTGCTCAAGGTCTGTCGAAGTCCAGTTCATTTTCAGGCGATTCGGGTGGGCCCGTTGCAACGCAATTGCCAAATAAATGATGCGATACACAATCGAGCCCACGCGAATGAAGATTATCATAAAGAGTATCCAGATGAGGGCGACCCCACCTAAAACAATCCATTTGATGACTTCTTCAAACATCCTTCCGTAGCTCCGATTCTTCTGCGATACCGACGCTTCAATTAGGCTTCTTTGATGGCAAGCAGGCGATCCCACTCATTAATGTAAGCTTCAAGGAAG
>JAGCML010000001.1 GCA_017646485.1 Kiritimatiellia bacterium | reverse complement strand
CCATTATCACGTGCCAAATGTCCCATGCCAATCCACGTATCCTCTGAATCCGATGAGGATCGCGCAATTGTATGACTCGAAGTACTTCCTGTACCAATACGAACAACAACGCCATTCTCCACAATGTAAGAAAATCCTGAGCAAGAAAATCCTGATTCGGTTTTGGTTGACGAAATTGCAGTTGGTCCCACATTTGATCCTATCAATCTTTTAGGTCCATGCGAACGCTTCATATGACGATTCAATTTTTTCGCTTTTACGGAACATCCACATTGGGGGCAGGTCGTCCATTCTTCGACCATCTTTAAACCATTCAGTCGAGAAAGCAGAATCTCCCTCTCTTGAAACAATTTCTTCTGCTCTATCTGTTCTCTTTGATTACGCTCCATCATTTCTTGACGGCGACGTTCTTTTTCAACCTCCGACATTGGAGAAGGTGTTGGTGCCGTTACACATGGGTACTTCCTTTTAACCTTATCATTCCTTGCATTCTTACGATTGGTCCAAGCACTTTTGTCACGGGTAAAACGGTTCTGCTTACCGCTTTTTTCCTTTAAACTCATTATATCAGATACTTCCACAAGCCATCCATTCACCCTCTCAAAACACCTCGCCGACTTCTCACGATTTGCCAACGGCGTCCATCCATCTTGAGCTCGGCCAGATGATTTTCCTGGCTTGCGAATGGATTTCTGACGCTCAGTAACCACATGTTGGGGATTCTGTTGCAAATGTGTTAAAGCATATCCTCCCTTTTGATGATAAGCTTGCTCTTGTTTCTTATATTCTTGATAATACTTTTGAGCATACGCATCCTTCTTTTTTCTCTCTGCGAGCGCTTTTTCTTTGGCAAATTCTTCTGCTCCTGGAAGTTGTTTCAAGAACTCTTCCACGCTTTTATACTTATCAGACTTAATGGTACAGCCCATCTGCTGGGAGAGAATTGTTGCCATTTTAATACCCTTTCTTTTGAGAAGTTTGCCAAGTCACACGCTTTTAATAATGAAAGTGAGAAGTCTTATGATTTGTACTCATTAAAATCATGCGCCTTCACTATATGGGGTAAAAATAGTAAAAAAGCGCACTTTTTAAAAGAAAAAGGAATGCCAAAAAAATGAACATTCCTCTAAAAACTGCAAATTCGCCCCTAAAACCATTAAAAAGTGAATAAAAAGCATCAAAAAGTGGCAAAATAAAAATTTTCTCTTTTTTCATCTACCCCCTTGACAAAATGTACACACTTCCGCGAACCGTCGTGGCATAAGCACCTCCTCAACCCTGCTTCATGCATTAAAACCGACGTCGCATCATCCTTAATTGAACGATGCGACGTCGAATGGTCTTTATACTTGCACGCCTTTGGCAAGCCGCTAATGCTTGAAGGCGCCTTCTCTCTTTTCAACAATTTCATTTAATAAATAGGAATAAACCTCTAAAAGCGTGTCCTTCATCTTTTCAAAGGCGACAGAATGCTTCCTAAGATTATCTTCCATATACGTCTGCTTATTCAGTTCTATCATCAATGAATGGCCTTGATAATCTACAGGAGCAATCGTATTGGAATAAGGGATATTTAATGCCACCCGATAACCAGCCTCTTCAAAAATATCTTTCACATTATTAATCACCGTATCACTTGGTTTCGTCGCATCATCATTAATCCCAAGGCAGACATCTATCTCTGGATTTAAATCCGCAGGAAACGAGTGACAATCAATAATTAATGGTTTCTCTCCTAGTGCAACAGCCTCAAGTAGTTCCACTCGATAACGAAACCAAGCCGCCAAATACTTATTCCATTGTTGCGAAGAAACCTCTTTTACTACCCCACCCTTTTCTGCTAAACGAAAAGCCGCAATACGATCTACCTCCCCTTTTAAGCGCTCTGCATCTACTTCAATGCGCGAATAGGGGAATTTTACACACGAGATTCTTTCGTGCCTCACATCAAAAAGTTCATCTGTATACCAATCTGTCCATCGTGCCACTTCCATTCGTACCTGTTCGTTTTGAGAAAGTTCATTAAACGAAAGTTTGCTCACCGCATGTGGAACCGCTAAAACAAGATTTGTATAAACTTCACCACCTGCAAATGTTCTCCATCGTGCAAAAGCCTTTTGAACCCGTCCGTTTAAGTTCATTACCCCATCCTTAAAATCAGGCAGCTTATTACTCATCTCTATTCCCCTTTCTTACTTTTCTGAGAATTTGTCATTGAGGGCTTGGCGGAGTTTTTTGAGGGCATTGCGTTCGATTTGTTGGACGCGTTGACGGGAGATGCCATATTCGGCGCCGAGGGTTTCAAAAGTGTGCGCTTCTTCATAGGGTAAACGACAGTAGCGACGCTTGAGGATGTCGAGTTCGCGCGGGGGGAGTGTGCAGAGTAAATCGTATAAGGCTTCTAAAAGACGGTCTTGACTAATCTTTTTGAAATCAACCGAGGGCGCCTCTTTTTTCGTTTGCTTAACGATTGGAGAGAGGTTAAGCGGTATTGAATAACTACAACGCTCACTCCGTTTGGCGCGGGATGAGGACGGTGGCGCAACAAACTTATAATTAATGCTTGAATAGGAATACCTTTCTTCCTCCACAATGAGTTCAGGCGCCATTGTCACGTCAAACGCAATCACGGCTTTAAGAAGATCATGTAATTCATCTTTTGTAGGCGGGATATTCATGCTCTCAATCCTTTCGTATATCACTATAATACGATTGTGCTATTTTGTCAAATAACCTTGGGGTGAAATGCCTCACCCCAAGGTGTATAAGCGCGACGCCCTTATTTTGTTTTGCGAGGGCGCTTAATGGTGCGATTCGGTGCCACGCGACGCTCGCTAATGCGGTGGCAACATTCCGACATGCAGAGATTAATCCCCATTTCGTCAGCATCAAACGCGATGGAGTCTTCTACACCAATCCCGAGGTTGCTCGCCTCTGCGAAATGGTCAACATTTGCGCCAAAGTAGAGAAAATTCCAGCCATGTTTCTCTTGCAGAGTCTGAATCATCTGCTTAATTTCTGTCTGAGTATGTTTATAGCTGCTATTTTCTTCGCCATCAGTAATAATGACGACAATCGTTGTGGCGGGGCGTTCGGCAGCAGGTAAGGCGCTCTGACGTTTACAGACGCACTTAATGCCCATGCCAACAGCATCAAGCAATGCGGTGCCTCCCGCTGGCACGTAGTCGCAGCGTTGCATCTCTGGCACGTCTGCGATGGGCAATGCGTCGTGAAGCGTGGTCACATGTGTATTAAACAGAATCGTTGACACGCGCGCATCACCAGGCTCGCCACGTTGTTGCGTGATCACTTTATTGAAGTTGGCCACGACTGCCTTTTCAGTCTCCTCATCACCCATGGAACCACTTTGGTCAATGACGAAAAGGATTTCAGAGAGGCCATTTTCAGGCACTTTCTCGCGCACGGGCAAAGCTTCTACCACGTCCATTTTCTGTTTACGGCGTAAGTCCTCTACAAATAGCTTCAAGTCCTTCAATGTCTGTTCATCACCTTCCGCGATTAACTCAAGAATGTCATCCATTACGTTCCGCTCTTGTTGAATCACAGCTCTGCGGTTCAGCATTCTCATCTTTCTCATCACATTCATCCTTTCTTTACAATTAAAACCACTTCGTAAAATCACCCATCACGCCTCAAAACGTGATTTCAGTTCATCAAGTGTCACCTTTTCCATTTGCTCTCCCGTAAGCGGGAAAACGCCCTTCTCTGCCAAATGCTGTGCAATGCGTGCTGCAGCCGCCATTAATGTTTTATGAGAAAGATCAAGACGCTTAGCAAGCTCACCAATTTCATCCAGCGAGATGATCAAACCATTATCTAGATCAAGATAATTCCATGGGCAAACATAGCTCTCATAGACAATCTTGTATAAGTCTTCCACGTCTAACAAGCAAAGTTTCTTCACGACCTCTGCTTCAATGCCAACACACCACGCTAAAAGCGGATTTTGTGCAATGAATTCATTGAAACGCGGTTGCCAGGCTTCATACAGATACGCCACCTTCTCCGTATTCGCCTCCAACTCTTCAATACCGCCCAAATCTTCAATTAATGTTTTACTCACCTCTTTCACATCCGGTTCATGGTCATATCCCTTCATTTCACACAAGGTCACCCCACCCCGCATCTTCTCTTCTTCCTCACATAATGCAACCATTCGCGAGGCCAACTCCTCATCCTCCCATGGGCAATACGTCTCAATACACATTGGATTCATCTCAAAGCCTCGTCCACGCGCTGGTGGAATTGTCAGTAATGACGTCACATGGTAGGAATACGTATAAAGCGTTAGAAATGTAAATGGAAAAGACTCCCCATTTTCACCAAAATCCTTCTGTTCTAAATCAACGCAAATAATCCACTTGTCCACAGGATGCGACTTACCCATCACACTCATTGAGCCCACCCGATGGAAGCAAATTGACGTGCCTCTAAATAACAGTGACTTCAAATACGTGTACGCATGTGAGACTCGCGTCAACAAAATCGGATTTTCAGGTGTCAAGCCATATGTATCCCAATCAATCTCAAGATACTCCTTTTCAAAAAAGGCATCCACCTTCTCTGGTGGCATCATAGGAGGCGTATAACGCAAAAAACGTTTTCCTCCATTTGGCGACGGACGCCCAAAAAGTGGCTTGAGCACCTCCATAACCTCCTCCTCAAAACAAGGCAACTCAAAATAGGCATATCCCGCTTGATTAATCCCTTCGTAATCCCCATCATAAATTGAAGTGTACAATTTTCCCGACAAGCAAGGCCCCTTTTCACCCTCGGCTGGTGCAAAGCCAAAAGAAAACCCAGCCGGATGATCAATCAAATTGCCATAAACCGCATTCTTACGAAGCGAACCCAAGCGTACCTGTTGCAACACATCATCCGCAAAGCGCTCTATTAGACACTTCATTTCACTATACAATTCCTGTCCCTCACGATGCTCCATATCAGAAAGTATGGACGCATCATAAAGCGCACACATCCGCTTCGCATCATCAATCGTAAACATAACAATACCCTTTCGTTTAAACTCACACTCAGACGCATTCAAAAACGCTGAACATCACGTCAACATTTTTAAACACGCCTCCACTATATAGCGCTTCTTTGTGGTTTTTCGTGGAAAATTCTTAAAAAATCGCAACACCTCAAAAACCAACATCCCACAAAAAAGCTGAAAACAACCTAAAAAACACCCAAAACAAAGCAAAAAAAACACACAAATCAACCAAAAAAATATTTTTTAACTTTTTTCACTTGCACCTTGACAAAAAAACAAAGTTCTCTATCCAAACACCTTCATGGACACGTTGGTTGAATGAAGATTAACTGTTGAAGGTTAGCTGTTAGCGGTTGGCGGTTGAAGGTTGGCGGAGGTAGGAGCCAACAAGCACAAAAATGAACACATAGAAAAAAGAAAAAGCCTGCGCTTTCGCACAGGCTTTCGGAATAAGGATAAGGGAAACCTTACTTGATTTCGACCTTAGCGCCAGCCTTTTCAAGAGCTTCCTTGATCTTGGCTGCTTCATCCTTAGCGATACCCTGCTTGACGGGCTTGGGAGCGCCTTCGACGAGGTCCTTAGCATCCTTGAGGCCGAGACCGGTGATGGTGCGGACTTCCTTGATGACGGCGATCTTGTTGGCGCCAGCTTCAGCGAGGATGACATCGAATTCGGTCTTTTCTTCAGCGGGAGCAGCAGCAGCGCCAGCAGCAGCAACAGCCACGGGAGCAGCGGTGGAAACGCCCCACTTTTCTTCGAGAGCCTTAACGAGGTCAGCGATCTGCAACACGGTCATGCCGGAGAGAGCGTCAATGATTTCTTCCTGGGTCATAGTATTCTTCTTTCTTTTTTGAGTGTAACCGCCCAAAGTCAAGCTTTGGAAGGAGGGTGTCTCAGGCTACGCAGCAAAGAGAAGCGGTTTCACCTGAGACGGTTTTACAACACGGCTGTTTAGGCCGCAGGGGTGCCGTCGGGAGTACCTTCGGCGGAAGCGGGTGCGCCACCTTCGTTTTCCTTGTCCACCTTGGCCTGCAAGACGCGAGCCATCTGGGATGCGGGAGCCTGAAGGGTGCCGAGCAAGCGAGCCTGCTGGGCGGCGAGAGAGATGAGTTCGGAAAGGGTGGTCACTTCAGCGGCGGAAATGACGTTCTTTTCCATGAGGCCTGCCTTGATGGCAGCCTTGTCATTCTTCTTCACGAAGTCAACGACAGTCTTAGCGGTGTCAGCGATATCGCCGGTGCCGGTGATGACTGCGGTAGGACCAGTGAGGATGCCTTCGGGGAATTCGATGCCCTGCTCAGCAGCGACCTTAGCGATGAAGGTGTTCTTAATCACCATCATTGCGGCGCCCTTGGTAGCGAGCAGTGCGCGGAGATCAGCGATCTGAGCGACGGTCAAGCCACCGAAGTTGAGCAAGAAGGAGAAATCCTTACCGGAGATGAAATTGGAGACTTCGTTGTAAATAGCAACGACTTCAGGGCGTTTCTTCTGATTGGACATGGTGTCTTACTCCTTCACGATAACGCGCACGCCGACGCCCATGGTGGGGCTGATGGTGCAGCTACGGATGAAGACGCCCTTAGCAGCTGCGGGGCGTTCGTGCTCCACTGCTTCGATGATGGCGCGGATATTGTCGACGAGCTTGTCAGCTTCGAAGCTGAGCTTGCCTGCAGGAACGCAAACGTTACCGGTGCGGTCCATACGGAAGTCCACCTTACCAGCCTGAGCAGCCTTCACTGCAGCTGCGACATCGTCGGTCACGGTGCCAGTCTTGGGGTTAGGCATCAAGCCACGAGGACCGAGCACGCGAGCGACGGTACGAACCTGCTTCATTGCATCGGTGGTAGCGATGGCGACGTCAAAGTCAACCCAGCCACCCTTGACCTTTTCGATGAGGTCATCGAGACCCACTGCATCTGCGCCAGCGGCGGTAGCAGCGTCAGCCATGTCACCAGCGGCGAACACGATCACGCGGACGTGCTTACCGGTGCCGTGGGGCAAGTGCACCACGCCACGAACAGCCTGGTCGCTCTTGGTGGGGTCTGCGCCCAAACGGAAGCCCACGTCGACGGTTTCGTCGAACTTAGCGCCCGGATGAGCCTTGATGAAATTGACGGCTTCTTCGAGAGAAACGGCTGCCTTAGGAGCCTGCTTGAGCGCGTCCTGGTATTTCTTGCTATGCTTTGCCATGATGCTCAAACTCCTCAGTCAATGACTTCCACGCCCATCTGGCGTGCGGTGCCTTCGATCATACGTGCAGCAGCTTCAGGATCGGTAGCGTTCAAATCGTTAGCCTTGATCTTGACGATTTCAGCGATTTGAGCGCGAGTGATCTTGCCAACCTTTTCAGAGTTGGGCTTACCTGCACCCTTAGCCACGTTTGCATACTTCTTGATGAGAGCAGAGGCGGGCGGGCTCTTGAGGATGAAAGTGAAAGAACGGTCAGCGTAAACGGTGATGACCACGGGAATGATCATGCCGCCCTTGTCCTGAGTCTTGGCGTTGAATTCCTTACAGAACGCCATAATGTTCACACCCTGGGAACCCAATGCGGGGCCGACGGGCGGTGCGGGATTTGCTGCTCCAGCAGGGATCTGAAGCTTGATCATCCCGGTGACTTTCTTAGCCATGGTAATGGTCCTTTTGTTTTATGTCGCGCTCCCGGGGATCCTAACCCGGTCCTGACGCACGACCGTCAACGTGACACTGTAAGACAGCGAGAGGGCGTTAGACGCCCTCGGGGTGGTCGGTGATTCGCTCGACCTGCCAGTATTCCAGTGTAACAGGGGCGCTGCGTCCGAAGATTGAGACGGAAATCTGCAGTCGTCCGCTGTCAGGATCGATCTGTTCAATCGTGCCGTTGAAGTTCATGAAGGGACCTTCATTGACACGAACGGTTTCCCCGACGTTGAAGTTCACCTTGAGGCGAGGTTTCTTCGCTTCTTCGGCGGACTGACGACGGAGGAGATTGTTGGCTTCTTCATCAGTGATTGGGCGAGGCTTCGTGGTGGTGCCACCGAGGAAACCGATCACGCCAGGAATGCGCTGGATGAATTGCCAGAGGTCTTGATTGATATGCTTGTGTGCAGCATCTGCATAGAGCGCCATGCGAGTAATCACATAGCCAGGGCACACCTTGCGCGTAATCATACGCTTCTTGCCTTCTTTGAGCTCCATCACTTTTTCAACGGGAACGACCACATTGAAATCATTGAGCACTTCCCCTTTTTCTGCTTCGAGGGGAATATCAAAGTATTCGCACATGCCAGCAGTGCGGGCCTGGGCGACGATTTGGCGCTGCGCCTTCTGTTCTTGACCGGTGAGGGTCTTGAGCACATACCATTGCTTTTGCATTTCGTCGGCCATTGTGAATATCCTTTGATCAAAGAGGCGAGTCTCTTAGCCTAAGACGATGGCTAAGAACGTCCGGATGACTTCATCGCAAATCATGATCACAATTGCGAGCAAAACGATGAAGAAAATGACCACGAGCGTAGAATCAACGAGGTCACGGCGGTTCGGCCAGTGAATACGCTTGGCTTCCAACGCGACTTCAGCGAGAAACTGCTTAATTTTCTGCAACATGGTTTGTTATCCGGTTTTATGGCAGGGTGGGAGGGATTCGAACCCCCATTGGCGGTTTTGGAGACCGCAGCTCTGCCATTGTACTACCACACTATTGGCAAATGGGTCCGCTGACCTTACTTGGTTTCGCGGTGAAGCGTGCGCTTCTTTTCGAAGGGGCAGAACTTCATGAGCTCAACGCGCTCGGTCTGCGTCTTCTTGTTACGTGTAGT
>JAGCML010000153.1 GCA_017646485.1 Kiritimatiellia bacterium | reverse complement strand
CATACAGCAAACACATGGGCACCGCCATGATGATTTGCGATAAAGGATCAGGCGGTGTTAAGAACATCGCCACCGTAAAAATCAAAATAATCGCAATTCCGCGTCGTGCACTGAGGGTTTTGGCACGAATCACGCCCAACCATCCCAGAATGAGTAATACCAACGGGAATTGGAAGGCTAACCCAAAGGCCAAGAGAATCTTGAGGACCAACCCAATATACGCCTCGGCCTGGAGAATTGTCACTGGCACATGCATCCACGCATTAATCTCCATCAGCGCCACTAACGCCAAGCGCAGCGTGAAGCTAAAGCACATCCACACCCCAGAAACAAAGAGAATAACACCCGCAAATAAGGTGGATAAGATGATATTGCGTTCGTGACGGCGCAACCCCGGAAAGACAAATCCAAAGATAAAATAGAGCAATGCCGGCAAGGCAAGAATCGTCCCGCCCCACAACATCGTCGTCATAAAGAGCGAAAAACCAACTCCAATCTCCAGACCTTCCACCGAAACGCCCTGCTCTTGCAAGCCAGAGGCGATGACGGGTTGCTGTAAGAGTTCGATAATCCACGGGGCAAAGGGGGCCACGACGCCCATTGCCACCACCCAGGCCAACGCACAACGAATCAGGCAATCGCGGAGGTCAATGAAGTGTTCGATGAACGGACGTGGAGGATCGACCCGTTCTGCACAAGCCGAATCTTCCTCGGTTGAAGAGAAAAAGCGTTTAAATGCGCCCGCCAACCGACTTTGAAACCGCGCCTTTGGAGTGCTCATGCCTGCGCCTCCTCTCCTTTGGAGGGGGCAACTTCAGGCGTAGCCTTCGTCACGGGTGGTTCGGCTGAATTGGAAGATGCCACAACCTCTTTCGGTGGCAGGGTCTGCTCCGCAAGCGATGCGGCCGCATCGGAGGAGATGGTAGAAGATGGTTCAGGAGGTAACCCACCTGGGACGGGCGGTTGCGCAAGGTCATCATCAGGTGTTCGCATCGGCGGCGCTTCATAAGCGGCTCGCATCGTATTCACCAATTCAGTCTCAATCTGCTCATAGGCAGCCACTTCTTCAGGCTTGATTGCGTCCAAATCCTGCGTAGCATGGTTGAGGGCTTGATTCGCCATCTGATCCATCGTCATGAGCTGTTGCTTAAACTCTTCGGCGAACTGCTTACACAGTCCGACCCAACGCCCCAATTTGCGCGCAGTCTCTGGAAGACGTTTAGGACCCAGTACAATGACTGCGACCAACAGAATGACTAAGATTTCCGGGAAGGAAAGCATGTGGTAGACACCCGAGATGCATAAACACCACGCGGCATCGATGACCTCTTTCGGTCGGCGACGGCCGCGCGGTGTTGACTGGCGGATTCAAATCCGCAGAAAAGTCTTACTTATAGGGGACGAATTCCGCGCGACGGTTCAAGCTGTGAGCCGATTCGTCGGTGCCAGGCACTGCGGGCTTGTCTTCGCCAAATGCACGTGTCTGGATGCGGTTGGTGTCAATGCCGAGGGAGACGACATAGTCGCGCACACCAATTGCACGCTGTTCGGAGAGCGAAAGGTTGTATTCGTTCGAACCGCGTTCGTCGCAGTGACCTTCGATAATCATCACGTGGGAGGGATTATTCAAGAGATACTGTGCAGCAGCGTCAGCCTTAGCAAGTTCATCGGGAGAGAGCATGTAAGAGTCGAAGGTGAAGTAGAGAGCTTCGAGACCAGCATCTGTCACGCGGGTGCGAGTGTCTTCGAACTTGCCGCTATCGAATGCACCAGCATTCGGATCGTTCGGATCAAAGCCTGCGCCGTTGGGGTCGATGGAAGCATCGCCGCCAGCAAAAGCTGCGCCGTCCTGGCCATCACCATAACCATCACCGCCAGCTTTCGTAGCGCAACCTGTGAAAAGCAATGCCGTAGCGGCGATCAAAGTAAGGAAGAATGAAGTACGCATGGTAGTTGTTCCTATGATTTGATTTGAGTTATCGACTCCAAGCAGGGCTTAACCACTGGCCCGCATTGGAGGAGAAAGGTTTGTAAGGTGCGGCGCCCTTTTCAGCTGCGTCCAACACCCAGACGGAGTAAGTCTTCCCCTGCTTGCGTGCGGCCAACACATGTCGGCCATCAGGAGCCCAGGACGGAGACTCGTACTGTTCGTTCACCGGCGTCAAATAACGCAAAGAGCGTTCTCCGACCGCAGGATCCATCACAGCAATTCGATACGGTGCGCCACGACGCGTGGCGAACACAATGCCATTCTTGCTCCAATCGGGTTGCACATTTTCGCCACCCTTGAGCGTCAGACGGCGACTCTGCGCCGTGGCAACATCCACAATGTAAAGTTGAGGGGTCTTCGACACATCCGAGACATAGCAGATCTGCTTGCCATCTGGCGACCAACACGGACTCGCCTCAGCGGCAAGCGTTGTGCGCGTCAAGCGTGTCAACTTCTTCGTCGGCACATCCATCACATACAACTCTGGATTGCCCTGGTGAGAAAGGATAATCGCCAACTTATTCGGATTCGTAGGAGACGGCACAGCACCCGTGCTCAATCCGCGGAAATTGGCTAAACGTTCCACAGCGCCTGTGCGTGTATCCGCACGAAAGACCGTGGCATAGCCGAGACGATAACTGGTGAAATAAACCGTGCGGCCATCTGTTCCCCAACGCGGACCCACAATCGGCGAACCATCATTGGTGATACGCTTCAAATTCTGTCCATCATAGTCACAGACATACAAATCTTGGATTGCCTGACCCGACTGACGCGTGCCCGACTGAAACACCATCGCAAACTTACTCTGAGCAATGCCCGTTTCACCCGTCGTGGCATTCACAATCGCATCTGCCAATTCATGTGCATGACGGCGCACCTGATTCGTATCCACTGCAGCACGATTCCAAGCAAAGCGCTTTCCAGGCCATGCCACCGAAAGACCTTCCGTCACCCCTGCGGCACCCGAAACCGAACCCGACACCTTCACCTGGCCATTAGCCGCCAAACGATACCAACCGCAACGCTGCAAGTCATTCTGTAACGTCTTTAAAAAGGTCTGACCACCAGCCCCATTAGCCGTCACACCCGAAAGGGTAAGCGACTGACGAGCCACTCCCTGCACCGTCACATCAATCACTGGCGGATTAGCACCCTGCGCCATCACTTGTGGCGCGCCGAGAACGGCTGCCATTACTGCAAAACAAAAAGAAAGCAAATAAAATTTCATAATTGCTCTATATTGTATCACAATCAGTTCTAAAATGTGCACCCCATCCACCCGCTTTTTTAGCGTATAGGACAAAGTAACTGCGGCATTGAGGCGAGTCTCCTTCGCTATATTCACCAGAATTCGGGTTCAGAGATCGAAATGGACACCGCAAAAAGGACTGCATGTGATGGGAGAGTCCACGGAAAACACGGACCACACGGAAAAAGGACTGCATGTAGAAGAGAAACCACAAAATACACAAAATACACTAAAAGAAGGACTGCGAAAAGGACTGCCAGCGTGGAGAAAAACCACAGAATACACAGAAGACACAGAAAAGCACTGCAAAAAGGACTGCCAGCGTGAGTCAGCAAGAGCGGCGCAGCCGCATCCCTATCCGTCGTGCCGCAGGGTGCGCTGTCACCCTGCATCCCCTGCTCCTCTCTGCCGCCCCTCCCCCGTGAGCACCAGTAAAAGCATCCGCAGGATGCGTGGTGTGCAGGACTCAGTCCTGCCTGAGGGGTGTGGGGGCGAAGCCAGCCCCCACTTCTCCCCTCTCCCCTAATCCACTAATCCACAGCACGCACCAGCGTGCGTAATCCACTAATCCCTGGGCCGTCAGGCTCTAAAAGAGAATAAAAAACAGGGAGCCGCTGGGCTCCCTGTTTTGTTTGTATAGAGAAGAGGTGCTGTTAGAGCGTTTCTTCTTCTACTTCTTCTGCTGCGACTTCTTCGATATCTTTTTCGGCGACTGCGGGCTTTGCCTCAGCGGCCTTCTGAGCTTCGATTTCAGCCTTCAGTGCTTCAGCTTCAGCCTTCTTTGCTTCGGCTTCCAACTTACGAGCGATAGGATCCTTCGCACGTGCTGCAGCTTCTGCAGCTTCTGCAGCTGCCAATTCTTCAGGGAAGAAGAGCGTCTTGGTCAAGCAATTGGTTGCCTTCGGACGACCACCCTGAGAGACGAGGTAAGCGTAAGTAGCGGTGTCCACCTTTGCAGCGTCCATCACGCCATCAGCATTAACATCAGCACCACGAGCAACGAGCCACTGGGCGCAAGCCAAGCGATCGTTTGCTGCAGCAAGGAGCAATGCCTTATCGGAGATTGGTGCATCAGCTGCGACCAAAGCATCCAAGATGTCACGTGCACCAGCGGCGCAAGCGATATCCATCACCGTGTAGCCTGCGGCATTCGCAATGGTCATATCAGCCTTCGCTTCGATCAACTGAGCCACGAGGTCGAGCTGATTACGAGCAGCAGCGATGAAGATTGCCGGAGCGCCAGCCTTATTCACAGCGTTCACATCGGTACCTTCCAAGGCCAAGCGGATGATATTGGCATCACCCACGCGGACAGCGTAGTGCAACATCGTGTCGCCATTGGCGTCAGCCACATCCATCTTTGCTTCAGCAGCAGCGAGGGCGCGAATGACTGCGGCATTACCAGCCTGAACAGCCACGAGCACGGCAGGGCGAGCCAAAGGATCACGTGCTGCAGGTGCATCAACAGCGGCACCCAAGTCACATGCCCAAGAGACCACCACGGGCTGATTCAAGTAAGCTGCACCCACCAAGATAGCGCTCTTCTGCGCATCGGTCAATTCAGCCTTGTTCTTCAAGAGACGGAAGGCGCGAGCATAATCACCCAACACGGTGTGCAAACCCTGAGAGACCGTCGGCAAGCCACGCATGATGGCATCTTCAGCGATCGAGATCTGGGTGTTGATACCGACTTCCTTATCCAAAGCGACCAACAAGCGTTCGTAGGCTTCACAACGAGCCTTTTCGGCCATTTCCTGTTCCTTACGAACGATTTCGACATCCAGCGTCTTGAGGAGTTCATCGCGCTTCGCCATGAGAGCCTTATTCATCTCTTCAGTGGTGATGCAACGCAACTTTGCAGCGTTCTGTGCAGCGACATCAGCCTTAAACGATTCAATCAAGGCATTCACGCGAGCCTTAACTTCAGGTTCATTGTTGTACTGGTCAACGATTGCCTCAACCAATGCCGCCACGGCGTCATCCAATGTCAACCACTTTGCGTCTTCAGCCTTCTGATCAACAGGATCAAAGTAGCTTCCTTTACGTGCATCAAGGATAGCCTGAACGGATGCGCGGAAGGCCTTCGTGCGGGCTTCAGCAGTGGCGGGGTCAACCGTCAACGTTTCTGCGCCCTTCTTCACCGTTGCAAGCGTCTTATCAATATCGGGATAAGCATCTTCCACCGGCTTGTAGTTCATCAACCATTCACGAGCCTTCAACAATTCGCCAGCAGCGACCATCTTGGTGTACTTATCCACCATCTTTTCGAGCAAGTCATCCATCTGAACGGGGTTGACATCGCAGTTCAACAAGCCGACGCGAAGCAGATAGAGCGCAGCGTCAACTTCTGCATTGTCAATATCCACATAATCACGGATGCAAGTACGTGCCTTATCCCACTGCTTAGCTGCAGCGTACTGACGCACTTCCTTGATCAAAGACTCAGCGATACGATCTGCAAGCTTCAATGCGATTGCAAGGCGACGGGCCTTTGCATATTCGCCGCGCTTCATGGCTGCTTCCAAATCGGCCAGCATCTTGGCCTTTTCAGCAGCATCAATCGCCTCGGTCAATTCTTTCACGAGCGCATCAATCTTAGCATTCACCTGCGTTGTACCGAGCTTCGTCAGGGAGGTTGTATCAGTTGTCTCGCTCTTACCAGCTTCGCCAGCGCAATACTCTGCAATCAAGGGCTGGACAGCCTTTTGAATTGCCTCAACGATTTTATCGGCCTTTGCTTCATCGCAATCGTACTTCACGAGCACCTTGTGCAACTGCTTCAAGGATTCGTTGTACTTCTCTAAATCAACTTCAGTTCCGTCCGTGGTGGTGGTATAAGAAGAGGATTCATAGGCTTCCGTTGCATCAGCAAAAGCCTCAGAGATCACTTTGCTCGCTTCTGCCTTAACGGGCTCAAGCTTATCTGCCGGCACGCCGAAGCTTTCCAACACCGAGCACACCACCTGAACTTGCTTATCAAACAAAATCGTATAGGTGCGAATGCGCGGGACCTTTGCTAAATAGGCGCGAGCTTCGTTAAACTGTTCAGCCTTCAAGAATTCTGCCACTTTAGCCTTCAACGTAGGCTCAAGCATCTTCCACTGCTTCACGTTCACCGTTTCATTCAAAATTTCGGCACGGCCTTCACGAAGAAGTACATCAAGGGGCTTAATGCCAGTGTTCGGCAAACGCCACACCGCTTCACGAGCCTTCGCGAACTGATTATCTGCCACGAGGGGGCGCACCTTTGCGCGCACAGGGGCCAGTTTCGCAGCTGCCCAACGCGGATAAAGTTCCTTATTCAAAACCTCTTCACGTTCTGCTTCGCCGGCCTCACGACCGATTCATCATACCCTTCGGTCGGCACCTTCCATGCATAAGCTTCTTCGTACTTACCCTTCAAAATGTAAGCCATCAAAACGCTACGCACGTAATAGCGCATTTCATCCGGATCATTTGCAGGCAACGGAATGCCTTCAATCACAGTTGCTTCCGTGCTTTCGGGATACTTATAGGACAAATCACTTGCACAACCCACGAACAATACGCCCAAGAGCAGTGCCAAAACAACAGTAGGTAATGTTTTTGTACTCATAACCAATTCCCTTTTACTCATAAAGTGGCAAGCAATTAACACTTATGCACCACCTCATGCTACGTTTATGCTTACTGCGATACCACCCTTGTGATACCACAAAGCCTGCTTCTACTATACCTCCCCCCCCATAAAGTCAAGCCATTTTTAAAAAATATTCAACCTCACACTCCCTCAAGAAGTGAAATGATTCATTTTAGAATGAGTTATGGATAATCCTGAAAAACTACCCCGTCCTCGAAAAAAACACACCTGAACCCCAAAATTTAAAAATCTGCGTCACGTTAAAGATACACTTCTCACAACCCAGCTCCCCTCTCCCCACCCCTGAGCAGCAGTAAAAGCATCCGCAGGATGCGTAGCGTGCAGGACTCAGTCCTGCCTGAGGGGTGTGGGGGCGAAGCCAGCCCCCACATCTCCCCTAATCCACTAATCCACAGCACGCGCAGCGTGCGTAATCCACAGCGGCGTAGCCGCGTAATCCACAGATGCGAAGCATCGTAATCCACAGCGAGCTTCGCTCGCGTAATCCACTGTTATTCAGCGAGTTGGATGGGGTGGGATTCGTTAAGAAGGGCGCGGAGGGCGAGAATGGCCCAGAGGGTGTCTTCAGAGGAGGCGTTCCAATGGCCGCCAGCGGGAGTTATTTTTTGCGTAATGATAATGGCGAGTGCGATAGCTT
>JAGCML010000018.1 GCA_017646485.1 Kiritimatiellia bacterium | reverse complement strand
GGGACGGCATTATGGGGGTGGATTTTCGGGATTGGCGATTAAAAAGATAAAAAATCGTCTTTTCTTGAATGTTTTCGAAGGAAAAGACTTCACGCTTGCTTTTTTTTATAGTACACTATAAATGTTGAATGAAAGGATGCTTGTAATGGCAGATTTAATTGTTGCACTTGACGTTTCCACTAAGGCTGAGGTCGCAGATGTTTTGCGTCGTCTTGGGGATTCGATTGATTTTTACAAAATTGGTCTTGAACTCTTCTCTGCGGAAGGCCCAGATGTCGTTCGTTTGGTGAAGGATGCAGGTAAGCGTGTTTTCTTGGACCTCAAACTGCATGATATCCCGCGTACGGTGGAACGTGCCGTGAAGTCTGGCGCAACGCTAGGTGTGGATTTGATGACGATTCACTCCACGGGTGGTAAGGCAATGATTCGTGCTGCCGCCGATGCTGCCGCCTCCTTTGGTGCCGCCGCTCCGAAGATTCTCGCTGTGACGGCTTTGACCTCGTTAGACCAGGACGATTTGACCGATTTGGGTATTCAGCGTGCAATGCCGAATCAGGTAGAAGCAATGGGCTTGCTTGCGATTACCAATGGTGCAGATGGCATTGTTTGTTCGCCGAAGGAAGTGGCGAATATGAACAAGGTGCTCATTCCTGCTGCACAGGGCCGCAAGGTGGTCTTTGTAACGCCGGGCGTGCGTCCTGCAGGTGCTGCAATTGGTGACCAGAAGCGTGTGGCAACCCCTGCTGGCGCAGTGCGTGATGGTTCGACCCACTTGGTCGTGGGCCGTCCGATTTTGGAAGCCGTGGATCCTGTCGCAGCTGCGATTGCGATTCGTGCAGAGATGGATTCTGCTCTCTAAGGAGTCGATTGAAGAAATCTGGTGCATATGTTTCAAAAGGGACTCCGACGCCTCCTACGTCGGAGCCCATGGATGCTTTTGAAGCGCCACAGCCGACATATTCCTCTAATCTACATCCTGCAGACTTGCCTCGTGATTATGGTATGGCAGGCGCAGTGGGGGCATATGAGGTGAGGGCGCTGTCTGGCGCCCTGTCGCGTACATTAAAAGCGTTGGAACAGCAGATGGGCTCTGGTGAATCTGCAGAAGAGCTTGTCATTCGTGCATTGGATCAATTGATGCCAGCGGCCGAACGTCATCGCTTGGCGGTGGAAAGCGTGGCTTCTGGTGTGATTACCCTTTCTTTGGCACGCAAGGGTGACCGGTTTCTCTATAACCGGACGATTGTGCCGAAACTCAAGACTGCGCTCGCGCCACACTTAGGCGCGGTGCGGATTCAATTGACGGATCGTATGTGATGAAATGGTTCATCTATAATCTTCTCTTTACCATTGCGTACATCTGCATGATGCCGAAGTTCCTGTGGCGTATGTGGCGTCGTGGTGGATATGCGAATCGCTTTGCCGACCGTTTTGGCGTTTACCCGCCAGAGATTTTGGCGCGTTTTGCGGATGGTCGTAAACGCTTCTGGGTGCACGCAGTCTCCGTGGGCGAAGTGGCTGTGGCAGGCCAGTTGATGGAAGAACTCCGTCGTCAGTCGCCAGAGATTGCCTTTGTTCTTTCTGTTACCAGTAGTACGGGGTGGGCGCAAGCTGAAAAAGTGGTGAAGGATGTGGATATTTTGATTCACAATCCGTTGGATATGCCACGATGCGTTCGAAAAGCCTTGGATGTCATTCGTCCTGAAGCGTACATCATTACCGAAACAGAATTGTGGCCGAATATCATTCGTTTGGCCACCGAACGCAAGATTCCAGTCTTCTTAGTCAATGCGCGTATCTCTGACCGTAGTGCACCTGGCTACCGCCGACTGAAGTGTTGGTTTGGGCAAGTCTTGAACATGATGACGCGCATTTATGCGCAGTCCGATTTAGATGCGCAACGTCTCTGCGATGCAGGGTGTGACGCCGATCGCATTGAAGTGACCGGTTCAATGAAGTTCGATGTGGCACATCGCAATGAACCCAAAGAGATGGAACTCCGCGACTATCTCACCGCTGCGGGCTTTTCGCCAGAAGCACGCATTTTGTTGGGCGGGTCCACTTGGCCAGGTGAAGATGCTTTCTTGCTCAATGTCTATGCGAAAGCGCGCATTGTGAATCCCGAATTGCGCTTAATTCTTGCCCCGCGTCACTTTGAGAAGGCGGATGCGGTCGAGGCAAACATTCGTGCGGCAGGCTTCCCATGTCTGCGTCGTTCACGCGTGGCGACCCCTGAACCCATGGCGCAGGATACCGTCTTACTTGCAGATACCACAGGCGAATTGATGGGACTTTACGGCTTGGCAGATGTTGCCTTTGTGGGAAAATCCCTCTTTGAACACGGTGCCCAGAATATGATTGAACCCTGCCTCTGCGGCTGTGCGACGACGGTGGGGCCCTACACAGAGAATTTCCGTCCCGTCATGAGTGATCTCTTGGCGCATGAAGCGATTTTGCAAACCCCTGATAAGGATGCACTTGAAAAGGAATTGTTGCGCCTTCTGGAAGATGATGACGCAGCAAAGGCGCTTGGAGCACGTGGCTCTGAGGCGGTGGCATTACGCTGCGGTGTGACGCCCCGATTGGTAACAGACCTTTTAAAGCGCGTATAACATCATTGGCATTGCGTACATTCAATTCGATAAGGAAAGTGAGACAGTTATGTCAGCGGTAACAATGGAAAAGATTCGTGAAGCGGCTGAAGTCTTAAAAGGCGTGGCACGTCGAACGGATATGATTTACGCCCCTAAGCTTTCGGTTCGTTCACAAGTTTATTTGAAAACTGAAAACCTTCAGGTAACCGGTTCCTTTAAGGTGCGTGGCGCCTACTACAAAATCTCGACGCTTACCGATGAAGAACTCGCACGTGGTGTGATTGCTTGCAGTGCAGGCAACCATGCACAGGGTGTGGCATTAGGTGCACAACAGCGTGGCGCTAAGGCAATTATCTGCATGCCGGATATTGCCCCTATCGCAAAGGTGGAAGCAACGAAGAGTTATGGCGCTGAAGTGCGTCTGGTGCCCGGCACTTATGATGATGCGAGCGCCTATGCTGCTAAGCTGTGCAGTGAAGAAAATATGACCTTCGTGCATCCCTTTGATGACCCCAGCGTGATTGCAGGGCAGGGAACGGTCGGCCTGGAAATCTTAGAGCAGTTGCCCAATGTGGACGCAGTGATGATTCCTGTGGGTGGCGGTGGCTTGATTTCTGGTGTGGCTTATGCCATCAAGCAGTTGAAGCCCGATTGTAAGGTCTATGGTGTTGAAGCGGCAGAAGCGGCCAGCATGAAGCGTTCGGTGGAGGCTCAAGATCGTTTGACGCTTGCCTCGGCCAATACCTTCGCTGATGGTATTGCTGTGAAGCATCCGGGTGACCTCACCTTTGAAATGGTCAATAAGTATGTTGATGGCATCGTGACGGTTTCCGAAGACGAAATTGCGGCTGCAATTCTCTTCTTGGTTGAGCAACGTAAACTCGTCTGCGAAGGCGCTGGTGCTGTTTCTGTGGCCGCAATGATTTATGACAAGGTGCCCGAATTGCAGGGTAAGACGGTGTGCTGCTTGCTCTCTGGCGGTAATATTGACGTCAATATCCTCAGTCGTGTGATTTATCGTGGTTTGCAGGCTAGCGGTCGTCGCGCAGAAATTCGCCTCTGCTTGCCCGATAAGCCGGGTCAGCTTGCAGCGGTTTCTGAGATTGTTTCCAAGTGTGGCGGTAATGTCATCGGGGTGAACTACGGTCCCTCTGCAATGGATACCGCATTGGCCTCTTGCGTCTTAAATCTGCAACTCGAAACACGCGATTTCGTACAGATTGGCGAAATTCACGGGGCGCTTGAGGCTGCTGGTTACAACTTATTGCGTTGAGGCTTAACACAACGGATTCTCTGTTATGTTGAAACTGGATAATGTCACCTTTTTATTTGAACCCGATCGCGGCATTCAAGACGCGTCATTCACTGTTGAGCCGGGCGAAGTCATCGGTGTCGTTGGTGGCAATGGTGTTGGGAAAAGTACACTATTGGGCTTGATTGCCGCTGCGCTCGTGCCACAGTCGGGAACAGTCTCTCTCGCATTAACGGGAATGGGTGGCAGAACCAAGCGCTTCCAGTCTGATATTGGTGTCGGTTATCGTACGCATGTGGGCTACCTCACCGAGGCGGCTTCAGTTTATGATGAACTGACCGTGCGCCGTTATCTCATCTATCGAGCACGTCTTCACGGGGTTGGCATCTTCCGTTTGCGTCGTCGTTTAAATGAAGCGTTGACGCGGTGCGGCTTGCTCACCGTGAAGAATGAGCGCATTCAGAAGCTCTCGCTCGGCTTACGTCGACGTGTGGCTTTGGCGGAAGCCTTGATTACCGTGCCAGCTGTTTTAGTTCTGGATGACCCCTTTGTCGGGATTGATGCCGCCCAACGGAATGTGATGGCCGCAATTATTCAGACCGTGGCCGCACGTTCACATGTCTTTATTAGCGGTCATGATCCGCAGATGTTAAAGGCATGTTGCACGCGCTTCATGGTGGTCGAGGCTGCACGTATTGTAGCAGACGGTTTGACGGCTGAAGATGCGTTGGCGCGCGTATTGCCTAATCATACGCAGGAGGAGAAGAAATGATTTTCCTGACCATCCTTCGTAGAGAGTTTGCCCAATTGCTTCATTCGGGACATGGCATTGTGCCCATCTTCCTTTCATTGGCGGGCGCAAATGTGCTGTTGTCACACTTCTTGATGAGAGCAGAAGGAACGGTAGAGACCTTGCCCGCTTTATGGGGGCTTGCTGTGGCCTTTGGGTTACCCTTTTTGGCTGCAGTGGCGGCCTCAAAAGGATTCACGCAAGATCGTGAAAAGGGCATGTTGCGCTTGATGTTCTCCACGCCTGTTCGTACACGTTGGTGGGTTTTAGGTAAGGTAGGGGCGGCATGGTGCCTCTGCTTGCTCTACATCATGGGTATGGCACTGGCTTGCTATGCGCAGATGAGGTGGTTATTGCCAGAAGAGGCGAAGGTTTATCTCTCATGGTCTGGCTTTGTTTTAGCAGGGGGAATTCTCCTTTTGCAGGCCCTTCTCTGGTGTAGCATCGGTACTTTCGTTTCTCTCTTTTCACGTAGTTCGGCCTCGACCTTCCTCTTCTCTCTGGTGGGATGTATCTTTGGACCGCCCGTGGTGATTTTGATTTTGACGGTCTTATCG
>JAGCML010000152.1 GCA_017646485.1 Kiritimatiellia bacterium | reverse complement strand
CCGTAGGCGCTCACTGGCCACCAGCCACTAAAAGTGAGCATTGCGAGCGCACTGGCCACTATGTGTGAGGGTGCTTACAGTCCAGCGGGGCATTATAGTCCCCGTGGAGATCGGTATACTTCCGACGGCCCTCGCCCTATACTTTCTCACGCAGAGCGTGTGTCAAGAGGAGCGCAGCTCCGCCCGTTCATCGGCGTAGCCGTGGCGAGTTTCTTCGTTTTCCTCTCCCCGTGAGCACCATTAAAAGCACATCTGCCAGGATGTGCAGCGTGCAGGACTCAGTCCTGCCGCGGGGCGTGGGCTGCGTAAGCCCCACTACTGGTGTAAAGGGCGGAGCGTAAGGGGAGGTGCGTGAGGGGGGGCGACCTCTTTGTGGCGAGGTGTCGCGTAGACTTAGTTGACGGAGAGTTGGATGGTGACGGTTTTGTAGTCGTTCAGGAAGGCCTGAGAGAGTCCGGAAATTTGGCGGACTTGTCGGCAGGCTTGAAGGACTTGGTTGTCATAGGTGCGGTCACCAGAGGATTGTGCGATGGTGATACTCTTGATGCGTCCGCCAGAAGCGAAGGAGACGGTCAGGCGCGGATCTCTTCCTGTGGGCGAGGTTTCAAGTCCGTATTGATTACAAGCATCGTAGAAGGCGCGGTGGATTGCGCCATAGCATCGCGAGGCTTCGTTTTTTGGAATTTGGTTTTTATTGCCAGCCTTTGCACCCATGCCGAGGAGTTTGGCGATCTCATCAGCGGAAAGCGCCTTTTGTGTGGCCGCTTTTTTGGGATCCTTTTTCCCTGTGGTTACAGGTCCCACGCGCTCACCAATTTTGATGGTGGGCTTTTTGGGTTTTTCTTTCGGCTTCTCTTTTGGCTTCTCCGGCTTCTTGGGCGCTTCCTTCGGTTTTTCCTTCGGCTTCTCTTTGGGTTTCTCCGGCTTTTTGGGCTCGGGTTTCGGAGGTTCCGGCAGAGGAGGGGGTGGCGGAAGCGGGTCAGGCACAGGGAGAGGGTCAGGATCAGGGAGCGGAGGGGGTGGTGGCGGTTCTGGTTCGGGTGTGGGAGGTTCTGGTTCAGGCTCTACGGCTTCATTGGGTTCTTCCGCGAGTCGATCTGCTGCATTTTCTTCGGTGACGACGGTGAACTCCATCGGGATGATTTCCTCTTTTGGGGAATTATTGAGGCATCCGTCCGAACAAAAGACAAGCAAGAGTACCAACAACACGAGGTGTGCGCTGGTGGAAATGGTGAAAGAACGATTGGAGTGAGCCTGAGACATTTGGGGTTATTGTACCACGAAGTGTAAGGATATCGCTGGACTTTTTTTGTTTTTTATCGCTTTGCGTGTTGGATAATGACATGGCGATGGTACTACTACTATTGTAAGGATAAAGAGGAAATCCAAGTGCTTGTAGAATGGTAAAGAGAGGCTTTATTTATTGTAAGGCGAGGAGCTGATTCGAGACGGGTAGATTTGAGACATAAAGCGCGGGCTTTTTTATTGTATTGGGGGAGGAAGTAAAAGCGTAATCCGGAATCGAAATACTGTAAAAGTGGGGGATTTTTTACGGGGAGGATGGGAAATCGTGCAAAAAGTGTTGCAGAGTATGGATTTAATGTGATAAACTGGTGGGACTTTTTTTCAAGTGATGCCCCTTTAAGGAGATTACATTATGGCACGCAAAATTCCGTTGGACCATGTGCGCAACATTGGTATTATGGCCCACATTGACGCCGGTAAGACGACCACGTCTGAACGTATTTTGTTCTATTCTGGTAAGAACCACAAGATTGGCGAAGTGCACGATGGCGGCGCCACGATGGACTGGATGGTTCAGGAACAAGAACGCGGCATTACCATCACCTCCGCAGCTACCGCTGTGATGTGGGGTGACTACATGATTTCTTTGATTGACACTCCCGGCCACGTGGACTTCACTGCAGAAGTGGAACGCTCCCTCCGCGTGCTTGACGGTGCTGTCGCAGTGTTCTGCTCGGTCGGTGGCGTGCAGCCCCAGTCCGAACAGGTGTGGCGCCAGTCTGAAAAGTACAAAGTGCCGAAGTTGATCTTCGTGAACAAGATGGACCGCGTGGGCGCTAACTTCTTCTCCGTGATGGAACAGGTGAAGAACCAGCTCAACGCTCGCCCCGTTCCGATGGTTTGCCCGCTCGGCGCTGGTGAAACCTTCGAAGGCGTGGTGGACTTGCTCGAAGAACGCCTCGTCACTTACGATAAGGCCTCCAACGGCGTGAAGCAGATCTACTCCGAAATCCCTGCTGAACTCAAGGATAAGTGCGAAGAAATGCGCCAGGAGATGATCGAAGCTGCTGCTGAACAGGATGAAGAACTCATGAACAAGTTCTTCGAAGAAGGCACCCTCACCAAGGAAGAAATCATCAAGGGTCTTCGTAAGGGTTGCATCAGCCGCTCCATCATGCCTGCATTCTGCGGTACCGCATTCAAGAACAAGGGTATCCAGATCCTCCTCGACGCAGTGGTGAGCTACCTCCCCAGCCCGCTCGACATCCCTGCAGTGGTCGACGAAGCAGACGAATCCATCGTCCGTCACGCTTCCGATGACGAACCCCTCTCTGCTCTCGCATTCAAGATTATGGCCGATAAGAACATGGGTAAGATCATCTTCACCCGTATCTACTCGGGCGTTCTCCGCGCTGGCGCTGAAATCCTCGACTCTTCGATCAATAAGAAGGCTCGTATTTCCCGCCTCTTCCGTATGCACGCTAACCACCAGGAAAAGCTTGAAGAAGCATACGCAGGCGACATCGTGGCTGTTATCGGCTTGCCCAACACCCGCACCGGTGATACCCTCTGCGATATCGAAAACCCCATTCACTTGGAATCCATCGACTTCCCCGCACCGGTGATCTCGATTGCTGTGAAGCCTGTTTCCCGTGGCGACAACGAAAAGCTCGGTAACGCGCTCCACACCCTCGCTCAGGAAGACCCCACCTTCACCGTGGCGTTCGACCAGGAAACCTCCGAAACCATCATCTCCGGTATGGGTGAACTTCACCTCGAAATCATCGTTGACCGCTTGAAGCGCGAATTCAACGTTGAATGCGAAGTGGGTCGTCCCGAAGTTGCTTACCGTGAATCCATCGCTGTTGAAGGCGAAGGCGAATACAAGCACAAGAAGCAGTCCGGTGGTCGCGGTCAGTATGGTCACGTCTGCATGAAGTTCGCTCCGCAGGAAGACGGCAAGGAATTCGAATTCATCAACGACATCAAGGGCGGTGTGATTCCCGGCGAATACATCCCCGCAGTCGAAAAGGGTACCCGTGCTGCAATGGAATCCGGCCCTCTCGCTGGCTATCCCGTGCTCCCGCTTAAGGCAACCCTCTTCTACGGTTCTTACCATGACGTCGACTCTTCGGAATTCGCCTTCCAGACCGCTGCTCGTCAGTGCTTCAAGGAAGTCTTCTTGAAGAGCCAGCCTCAGCTCCTCGAACCGATCATGAAGGTCGAAGTCGTTGTTCCCGAAGATTACATGGGTGCAGCAACTGGCTCGCTCTCTCAGCGTCGTGGTCGCGTCGAAGGTATGGAAGAACGCGGCGGTGCACGCCTCGTCCACGGTTTCGTGCCCTTGGGTGAAATGTTTGGTTACTCCAACACCATCCGTACCCTCACGCAGGGCCGTGGTGCATTCACCATGGTGTTCGACCACTACGAACCCGTGCCGCGCAACCTCCAGGACGAAATCGTTGAAAAGCGCCGCAAAGCCGGCAAGGTTCACGGTTACTCCGAAAACGACGACTAAGTCGTTACCGATTAATCGGACAAGACAAACGACCACGCTTCACTGCGTGGTCGTTTTTATTTTTAGTGTGGGACGAAGCGTGTTTGCTCAAAGGACGAATGCGATGCGTCACATTAAGCGGTGGCTTCAAGCCCAAACCGTGTCGAGCAGGACGGAGAATGTTTATTCAGGCCTAAAGATGGGGAAAGGATAAAAGGTTAATAAGAGGAAGGGAAACGATGAATGTTCGGTGTAAGGCGCACGGTGTTTGATTGTGTGGATGGCGCTTTAGGCGTGCTCCGATAAAAAATGTTAGGCCCTATTGGAGAGTCCAATAGGGCCTTTGGTTGTGTCAGTTTCTGGAGAGATAGCCGTGGAGCAGGGGCGCTTTAAAAGCGTGTGGCTCCACCTTTGCCATTGAAACATTCACCGCAGATGAGGTAGTCTTCTTTTAATGAAGGAGTTCTGCGATGGCCTTTGCGGCGCGTTCGGTGGCGCCAGGAGCGCCTAATGCATCCTGTACTTCAGCGTATGCCTTCAAAATGTCTTGTCGTGCGATGGTGTTTCGCAGATAGGGCAAGAGATGCGAGGCGGTGTTGAAGACGTTAAAGTTACGCTGGAGCAATTCGGGCATGACGCTCTTTTCGGCGATGATATTGACGAGTCCAGCGAAGCGGAAGGAGGCCTTTGGCAGCACCAACCGTGCGACCATTTCCGTCAAGAAACTCACGCGATAGGCCAAGACTGCGGGGCAATTCATCAAACACGCTTCCAAGGTGGCGGTGCCACTGGCAATCATTGCAGCCTTTGCCTGACGCATGACGTGGCGTGCATTGCCATCAATTACACTGAGGTGACGCGGGCAGGGGTGTTTGAGGAGGAGCCGTTCCACCTCAAGTCGGAGTTTCGGCGTCGGCACGGGAATGATGAACGAACAATCCCCGTGTTTGACCATTTCAATGCGGCGCGCCGCCTTCAAGAAGGTGGGCAGAATTGAACGGATTTCACCCATGCGCGAACCTGGCAAAAGGGCAATTTGGTCGGTGCCGTACCACGGGAGCCGTGGGGCGGGTTCAGCCTTCGTGGCTTCTGCCTGTTCAACCAAGGGATGTCCCACATAGTAGGCCTTCAAGCCTACAGGTTCGTACAATTTGGGTTCAAAGGGGAAGATGCAGAGGAGTAAGTCGTAGGCCTTTGCCATACGATTGATGCGTCCGCTACGCCAGACCCAAACCTTCGGCGAGATGTAGTGCACGGTTTTAACGCCGAGCGCCTTCACCTTTTCTGCCAAGGCGATATTGAACGAATAGTAGTCAAGGGTGATTAAGACGTCTGGCCGCCAAGTTTCTGCCAGCTCAACCATATCCTTCATCACCTGCTTGAAATAGCGCAACTTTGCCAAGACTTCAAAGATGCCCATTGCGCCGAGCGCGTCTGTATGATGAAGGAGTTTGACGCCTTCCGCTTCCATTGCATTGCCACCCATCCCGCGAATGTCTAAGGCGCGTTCTGGGAACTGTTCACGCAAGGCACGAATGAGTGCGCCACCATACATGTCGCCGGAGACTTCTCCTGCGGCAATCATTACTTTTAAAGGCTCTGTTGCGTTCATAATTGATTCTGCCAAATGGGGATAATCTGCGTAGGATCACGCATTATTCTGCTAAACGGGTGATAATCCGTTCGGGATAACTACCTTGTTCATTGCGATGATAGAAATGCAGCCAATCTAACCCAACGACCTGTCCGGGGCTGAGTTCGCTGATGACCCTCTTTAACGCAGGCGAGGTCTCAGGTGCGAGCGAACCATCCTGAAGCGCGATACGCACAGCGAAGGTCTCTTGTTTGGGATCGCCTTCTTTTTCGTGTTGCACATAATTGGTGTACTCCACGATTGAGAAGTGCGCATAGGCGCCACCATGGTCGCACTCATTTGGGCAGAGCGCGGTCATGTGGCGACACGGTTCTTCGGTCAACCCATCAAAACGTGCCAATGTCTCATGGGATGCCAATTTGACACCCTGCGGCAAAACGGTTTGTTGATATGTGACTGTCGCGCATCCTGCGAGGAGGGCCGACACCGCCAAAAGAGGAAGTAACTTTTTCATAGCACTTTTACTATAGCAAACTCTACTGCCAATATCTTTTTTTTATAAAGGAGAATGTGAAGTGTCTAACGTTGTATACTTTGATCGGCTGGAGAGGAGGCTGACACCGCCAAGTCTGCTTCGGCGTCTACTGTGATTGGTTAGTGAGGAGCGTGAGACATTTTACAGCTATTCGTCGCATCTTTTTCGTCGACTGACGGCGGAGGAGGGGCGGAGAAGAGGTAAAAACGGTGCATTTAAACGTTGTTTTTTGCTTTTTTTGCGTTTTTCTGCTTGCAACACTTTGTGAAAGCGTTGTACACTATTAACACTACAACCAATCGAAAGTGAGGATACAAACATGGCTAAAGGTTTGATTAAGAATGCGTACATCGTCAGCCCCGGTTATGAATTTGACGGCGGTGCGATTATCATTGAAAACGATAAGATTGCCAAGGTGCTTCAGCCCGGCACGCCGCTCCCAACGGATGCAGACTGGGTTTATGATGCAGAAGGCCGCATGGTGATGCCTGGCTTCATCGATGTGCATACACATGGTGCAGTGGGCGTGGACGTCTGCGACGACGAAGATCCTACTGCGATTGAAAAGATTTCCGAAGCTAAGCTCAAGGAAGGCTGCACCTCCTGGTGCCCCACCACGCTCACGCTCCCCGAAGAACAGTTGGCCAAGGCGCTCGGTCACGTGGCTGAATACCGCAAGAACGAAAAGTACTCCAAGATTCTCGGCGTTCACCTCGAAGGTCCGTTCATCAATCCTTCTTGCTGCGGCGCACAGAATCCTGCTTACCTCCGCAAGCCTGACAT
>JAGCML010000151.1 GCA_017646485.1 Kiritimatiellia bacterium | reverse complement strand
TTCTCCTTATGCACTTCAGAAGCGTAGAGATATTCGGCGGCGGCATCTGCTGCACGACCTTCGTCGTCTAAGAAGGCGCCCAAGTTATTCGCCATGAAGGCCATATGATGACGAATGCGACGCTGGTAGGCGGCATTCAAATCCCACCAAGGGAGTTCCTTCACCGCCAAGGTGTCTGCCCAACGTGCCTGCAAGGCAAGCTGTTCGGGCAAGGGGTCATACGTCGCCTTTTCTGCATCTGGGATGCCGACATACAACAATCCAGCCGGCATCGGACGGCACTTCGCGGCATACCACACATCTGCCAAATTGAAGGATGCTGCGATTTCCGCGGCATTGGGTTGGGAGACGAAGAAGTCTTGGATGAAGACGAGAATATTGTAATCCAAGAGGTGCACCAAACGGAGACGGTCTGCATCACCCAAGGTGGGGTCGGTGGTGAGTTGTTCGCGCAAGGAGGCGGCATAGGCGCGATCCCCAATACGGTCAGGCGAGAACAAGGTCAAAGGAACACCCGCCTTCTGCGCAGAAAGCATCAGGTGACGGTCAATCCAGTTTGCACCCAATACATACGTACGACCTGCCGCAGGCGAGGCGGAATCCTTCGCAAGCGTTGCGGTCACTTCATCTGCGAAACGGCTCGCCATGCCACGATCCATCTCAGCAAAGCGACGAATGTGCATCGTCAAAATAGCTGCCACGGCAAGAATGCTCAAGGGGAAGAAGAAGATTGCCGCGACACGAGACACCGTCACATAGGCCGGAATATGACGACGATCGCGTTCTTCAAACTGATTGGGGTTGCGCGAGAAGAGTTGGATGGCCCACCCCATGATGAGCATGCCGCACCCCACCGCCGTCAACCAAAGCGTCGACACCGGAATTGCACCTGCGGAAATCCAGAAGCGAAGCGGCATCTGACGAACGCCATAGAGGGCCGCAAAGCCAATCAACGTCAATGCCAATGCCGTGAAGAGCAAACCCCATGCACGGTCATTATTCAACAAACGACGCGCCGTCAACCATGCAAGGAAGGGCCAAGCCAAGCCCGCCGCCGCATTCACAATGAAGGGACCCACAACAAAGGTGCGCAAAATGGAGAGGTGTTCACGCAAAACCGCCGTCTGCACCTGCACAATGGCATCCAAAGAGAAGGCCTCTGCGCAACGTAAAGTGTTCAACACCACAATCAAAACAAAGCCCGTCACATAGGCGATGAACCACAAGGGCAGATTCCGCACGCTGTGATCCCAAAGACGCCATTCCGAGGTGACCGTACGCAAGAAGAACAAGGGCACCAAGGCCATCACCCAAGGCGACTCCAAGGTCGCAATGCCTAAGACAAAGGCGAAGACCAACATCGCACGACGATGACCGCCACCCATAATGTAGACATTCTGCAAGAGCAAGCACAACAGCAACCACATGAAGCACCATGCAGACGACGTGAAGTGTGCCCCAATGTACAACCCTGGCAAGGTGAAAACCATCAAGAGCGACACAACATTCGCTGTCAACAAGGATACCACCGGAGCCTTCGCAAGCACCGAGTCATCCACCATGCCGTCCAAGGTCCAGAAGCGCACCACCCAGAAGCTTAATGCCACCGTGATGCCCATGATGAGTGCGCCTAAAAGATTGAGGGCCTGCATCGAAGGCGCTACGCCCAGACACTTCACCACCTGCCACAACAACGGATACGCCTCACCAGAAATCGGTGCCGCACCCGAAAAATACGCCAACGCCTGCGCATTTTCGCCAGGCAATGCAAAGTCGCCCACAAAGCAAGCGCCCACGATAAAGGCAATAATTCCCCACAAAACAGCATTTCCCACCGCGATAAGGCGTTGGGTTAAGTTTTGTTTTTCAGGGAAAGGTCTCGAGAAGAAGAAATCTAAGGCCGTAGTTAACATCGTATATACCTCAAAAGATTTAGGCGACCACAAAAGAAAGTCCACCTATTAATAATAGTATATCAATTCTCCCTACACGATGCAAGAAAAGAGCGAGCGTATGCTCTTTAAACCGTTTAAACCGTGTCACGCGAAATCTCAGAGAAGTGTCACGCGACGCCGGTATTTTAAACTGTGTCACGCGACACCGCGCGCGACGGCACAACGAATACATCCCCCTGCGCGACCTCAAAAAGAAAACCACCCTCCTCCCACTGCACCCCGAGGCATCAGATATCTCTCTCCCCCGCATCCTCGCAGTCCAGCGGCACCACCCCCTTCTCTCCCCCTATCGGCCACGCCGCCATGCACACTCTCCTGCGCTCCCTATCCGTCGTGCCGTCATGCGCGGCGTCGCATGACACAT
>JAGCML010000150.1 GCA_017646485.1 Kiritimatiellia bacterium | reverse complement strand
TTTTTTTGTTTTGTGGGGGTGAGGTGGATACACGGTGTGGCAGTCTTGAGGAGGGATGAAAGTTTTACAAAAGAGATAGGGAGTGTTTTAGGGGGTGTATGTTATAATGTGTGCGAAAAATCATTTGGGATGATGGCTTTGAATGAAAGGAATATGAAAGATGCGCGTTCTGATGATTGGTGCCGGTGGCGTTGGCGGAGTAGTGGCTCATAAGTTGACGCAAGTTCCAGAGGTGTTTACCGACATTCTTTTAGCATCTCGCACGAAGTCACGTGTGGATGCATTGGCGGCTGAGTTGTCGCGTCCTGTGGAAACTGCGCAGGTGGATGCTGATGATGTGCCTGCATTAACGCGTTTGATTCAGGAATTTCGTCCTGATTTGGTGATGAACATCGCCTTGCCGTATCAAGATCTTCACATTATGGATGCTTGTCTTGCTGCAGGCTGTGACTATCTTGATACCGCAAATTACGAACCCTTAGACACGGCCAAGTTTGAGTACAAGTGGCAGTGGGCTTACCATGAACGCTTTAAAGAGGCTGGCTTGATGGCGCTTTTGGGGTCGGGCTTTGACCCGGGTGTGAGTTCGGTCTTCTGCACGTACATTCAAAAGCATTACATTCCGCAGATTCGTCAGATTGATATCATCGACTGCAATGCGGGTAATAACGGGCATCCCTTTGCCACGAACTTCAATCCTGAGATTAACATTCGTGAAGTCTCTGCAAAGGGACGCTACTGGGAGAAGGGCAAGGGCTTCGTTGAGACCGAACCGCTTTCGGTGAAGCAACCCTTTGAGATGCCCGAAGGCCTCGGCACATTAAACACCTATTTGATGTATCACGAGGAATTGGAATCTTTGATGACGCATATTCCGGGTTTGGAACGTGCCCGTTTCTGGATGAGTTTCTCGGATAATTACTTGAAGCATTTGGAAGTCTTGAAGAATGTCGGCATGACACGCATTGACCCTGTGATGTACAATGGTCAGGAGATTGTGCCCATTCAGTTCTTGAAGGCGCTCTTACCTGATCCTGCCACCTTGGGCCCTGTGACGAAGGGGAAGACCTGCATCGGCTGTCAGGTGCGTGGTCTTGACTTCGATGGCCAACCCAAGACCGTGTATATCTACAATATCTGCGACCATCAGGAATGCTATAAGGAAGTGAAGTCGCAGGCGATTAGTTACACCACGGGCGTGACAGCAATGATTGGTGAGAAGATGATGCTCACGGGCAAGTGGCTTGGCGCAGGCGTCTTCAATATGGAACAGTTTGACCCCGATCCCTTCATGGAAGCGTTAAATCAGTATGGTCTGCCGTGGAAGGTGATTGAGGACGAGGTCTTTCATCGAGCATAATCGTTTATGGAATCCAGCTGTTTGATTGATGATGGACAGCTCCGTGCCGCTCGCAAGGCGGCACGGTGTTTAGTTAACTGCGATACCACCGCACGCACCCAACTGCTGCTCGCCATTGCCGCAACGCTGCGTGAACAGTGTGAGGCGATTCTCGCTCAAAATGCGATCGATGTGGCGCAACTTTCAGACGACGATCCGCGAAAAGACCGTTTGCAATTGACGCAAGCACGCGTAATGGCATTGGCCGATGCGGTTGAAGCGGTCACGCGGTTGCCAGAGGTGCTGGACGAGGAATTGGAACATCGTCTGATGCCGAGCGGCATTGATGTGCGACGCATTCGTGTGCCCTTAGGCGTGGTTGGCTGCATTTACGAAGCGCGGCCGAATGTAACGGTTGATGTGGCGGCACTTTGTTTGCGAACCGGGAATGCCGTGGTGCTCAAAGGTGGCCACGAAGCGGATGCCACGAATCGTCTCTTGGTGCAACTGATGCGTGAGGTGTTGGTGGCGCAAGGTTTGCCCGCAGATGCTGTAACGCTTTTGTCGCCGACCCGTGAAGCGGCCGAAATGCTCATGATGGCAGAGGGGTTGGTCGATGCGCTGATTCCGCGTGGTAGTGCGCGATTGATTCGGGCGGTACGTGAAAAAGCGCGCGTGCCTGTGATTGAAACGGGGGCTGGCGTTTGCCACATCTATGTGCATGCCGATGCGAATGTGGCGCAAGCAGCGCAGATTATCGCAAATGCAAAGACACGCCGTGTTTCGGTTTGTAATGCATTGGACTGTCTATTGGTCAATCGTGCCCTCGCAGATCAAGTGGAAACGCTCCTCAAACCTTGCGTAGAGCAGGGGGTGGGCATTCATCAGACGCCTGCAGACTGGGGCACAGAGTGGCTCTCCATGAATTTGTCCCTGCGCATTGTGGACTCGCTTGACGAGGCATTGGAACACATTGCCACCTATGGCTCGGGGCATAGCGAGGCGATTCTCACCCAGGATGAGGGGGCCGCCCAACGCTTTTGTCGAGAGGTGGATGCGGCGTGTGTATATGTGAACACGCCGACGTCGTTCACCGATGGTGGAGAGTTTGGCCTCGGCGCAGAGGTGGGCATCTCAACGCAAAAGTTGCACGCGCGTGGTCCAATGGGGCTTACGGCGCTCACCACCTCAAAGTGGTTGATTACCAGTAATGGCGCCTTGCGCGCAAAGTAAGAAGGCTTTTAATGGATATCGTAGCGGAAAAGAAACGAATACGCGCAGAGATGAAGGCGCGCCGAGATGCGTTGTCGCACAATGAGATTCGTGAGGCGGCGTATCTGAGTGCGAGGGCACTCTTTAATCCTAT
>JAGCML010000149.1 GCA_017646485.1 Kiritimatiellia bacterium | reverse complement strand
TGGCATTGGGGCTTTGGCAGCATCTGCGGTTGCGTTCTTTACAGAAGCCACATTGACGACGCAGGGTTGGGTTTTCATTGTCGTTTCGGTGTTGTCGTTGGTCTTGGGGCGCCGTTGTTTCAAGACGGTGCTCCATGGTAAATTAGAGGTTGCACGCGGTGATGCAGATGACGATGGGATTGTCGGTAGCACGGTATTGGTGACTGCAGCGATTGAACCGCCTATGGCTGGTGCTGTGGAGGTGCATGGTGCAACGTGGAAAGCGGTTGCTACGCGTTCTATTCCCGCAGGCTCCTCGGTCAAAGTGGTCGCACGTGACAATATTACCCTGACTGTGGAATAATTTTAACGGATTGATTTTGATTCATTCAGTACAAAGGAGGTTATTATGCCATCATTAATTATCTTAGCGATTATCATTGTCGCAGTTTTGATTACGTTGTTTAAGACTGCGGTTATCGTGCCTCAGCGTCAGGCCTACATTGTGGAACGCTTGGGTCGCTATTCGTCGACCTTAGAAGCAGGCTTTCACATCTTAGTTCCGTTCTTGGATCGTGTGGCTTATCGTCGTACGTTGAAGGAGACTCCGATTGATGTGCCGCCTCAGCAGTGCATTACTAAGGATAACATCACCGTGGATGTGGATGGCATTCTCTACTTGCAGGTGATGGACCCTGCGAAGGCTTCCTACGGCATTGATAACTACCTCTGGGCTTCAACGCAGTTGGCGCAGACGACGATGCGTTCGGAAATTGGTAAGTTGGACTTAGACGAAATCTTTGAAGTGCGTGAATCCATCAATGCTGCGATTTGCGGAGCAGTGGATACGGCCTCTGATCCATGGGGCGTAAAGGTGACGCGTTATGAAATTAAGTCCATTACGCCTCCACAAACGATTCGTGATGCAATGGAAAAGCAGATGCGTGCAGAACGTGAAAAGCGCGCAATGATTGCTGAATCCGAAGGTGAACGTCAGGCACGTATCAATCGTGCAGAGGGTGAAAAGCAGGAAGCTATCGCAAAGTCTGAAGGTGAAAAGATGCGTCGTATCAACGAAGCAGAAGGTCGCTCTCAGGAAATCTTGCTCGTGGCTAAAGCTACCGCTGAAGGTCTTACGGCAATTGCCAGCTCCATTAGTGAAAATGCCGGTGGTGCAGATGCTGTGAACCTGCGTCTGGCAGAACAGTACATCACGGAATTTGGTAAGCTCGCGAAGGAAGGGACCACGATGGTATTGCCCTCCAATCTCGCCGATATTGCCTCGGTGTTGAAGGTCGCAACGAACGTTATTCAGAAGAAGTAATCGTGCTGAAGGCTGAATTTCCTTATTCCTTTGAAGACTATGCGTTGTTGAGAACAGCGCTTACGGTGCCTGCACCCAATCGGAAAGAACCCGATAATCAACGCCTTGAGTATCTGGGGGATGCCGTTTTACAATTGCTCATTTCGGATGCGCTTTACCAACGTTATCCAGAGGCAAATGAAGGGGTGCTCACCGATATGCGTTTGCACCTCGTCTCCAGTCGTGGATTACTTGAACGTGTACCGAAGTTGGGCGCAGCGTTTCAAGAGGGATTGGCCACGTTTAATCGAAATAAGACGTGGCAACCCAAAGCTGAAGTCGATGCCGTTGAGGCACTTCTGGGGGCGGCATGGTTGGATGGCGGTTTACCGGCGGCAAAATGCTTTTTCCAACTTCTCTTTTCGGAAGAAGATTTTCAGAGTGTGGCGCATTGCACAGGGATTTCAGATAATCCGAAGGGCGAATTGCAACAGTATACCCAGCGTCATCATCAGGGTGAACCCGTCTATACGCTTTTGGAACAAAGTGGACCTGCGCATGCGCCCTCATTTCGTTGTTCTGTTACGGTGCTTGGGCAGACGACAGAAGGCTATGGGGCAAGTCGAAAGGCCGCAGAGGCGATGGCAGCAAAGACCTTGCTTGAAGCCTTGTTGGCAAACGAATCGTAAGTTTGAAAGTTTTATTTATGAATGATTATGAACTCCTTGACAGTGGGAATGGCGCAAAGTTGGAGCGCTTCGGTGATTTAATTTTAGCGCGTCCTTGTGCACAGGCGGTTTGGCAGAAGCAACGTCCAACCTTGTGGAAGCGTGCGGATGCCTCGTTTGACCGTGAAGAAGGGAATCACTGGCATGGACGTAATCGTTTGCCGAAAGAGTGGGCGATTGATGTTGACGGGACCAAATTTCGCCTCTCTGGAACGGACTTTGGTCACTTGGGTATCTTCCCTGAACAGCGTGCTCAGTGGGCATGGATTAAGGACTTGGTGCGTGCAGCTAAGGCTAAAAAGCGTCCTGTTCGCGTATTAAATCTCTTTGCCTATTCCGGAGGTTCGACGCTTGCCGCAGCGCATGGTGGCGCCGAAGTCTGTCACGTGGACGCTTCAAAGGGCATGGTGCAGTGGGCGCGCAATAATGCAACGTTGAATCAGCTTGAGGCCCATCCAATTCGTTGGATTATCGATGATGTGCACAAGTTTATGAATCGCGAATTGCGTCGTGGACGTAAGTATGACGGCATCATTCTTGATCCGCCCACCTATGGTCGTGGTGGTAATGGCGAGACCTACAAGATTGAGCGTGATTTGACTGAAACACTGCGTTTGTGTCGTGCGCTTTTAAGTGACGATCCGCTGTTTCTTTTGTTGAGTGCTCACACACCAGGACATACGCCGATTGTCCTTGAGAACATTTTGACGCAAGCCTTGCGCGGATTGGGTGGTTCTTTCTCCGCTGGTGAAATGTGTCTCACGGGGGCGGAAGATGTCTTTAAATTGCCTTCTGGCGCATATGTGCGATGGACGCATGAATAAGTTTTCTCGTAATCTTTGGTATGCCTTGCTTTTGGGAGGTGGCCTGAGTCCTTTGTTTGCGCAAGGGGCGGTGACCTTACAACCTGATTATGCCGGGGTTACCGTGCCAAACAATATCGCCCCCCTCAATTTTAATGTGTGCAATGCACCCGAAGGTGCCACAGTGCAGTTAAAGAGTGGCGAGGTAGAGGCCACATTTCCTTGCGAAGTGCGCATTGCGCCAGCTTTTTGGCGGCGTTTATTGGCGGCAGGAGAGTCATACACCATTACGGTGAAAAAAGAGGAGACAACGCTTTTCTGCGCAACGAATCATGTGTCAACGGCTGCAATCGCCCCGACGCTCGCCTATCGTTTGATCCCACCCAGTTATGAAAACTACCAAAATGTGGGGATTTACTGGCGCGATTTAACTTCTTTTGAAGAAAAGCCGCTCTACACAAATTTACAAAGTTCCCCAAAGCAGTGTGTGAATTGCCATCACTTTAATCAAGGAGATCCTGGCTCCTTGCTCTTTCATCTGCGTGCCTCAAATGCTGGTACGGTCATCTTTAAGGATAAGGATGACGTAGGGATTAAGCGCAATTTTAAGGGTGGGCCATTCTTCTCTTCGGGTGTTTATCCTGCATGGCATCCGTCGGGAAAATCAATTGCGTTCTCGGTGAACGATACCTTGCAGTGCTTCTATTATCGTGAGACTGATAAAATTGAAGTGCTTGACTCGCGGAGTGATATGTTGCTTTACGATTTGGAGAGCGACACTGCGATTCCTGTTGAAACAACACCAGAAATTTTTGACTGTTTTCCTGCTTGGTCGCCAGATGGCAAACAGCTCTATTCTGTGGCAGCAACGCCAGGGTTTGATTCCATCCCAGAGGAGAAACAAGCTCGTTCAGAACAAGCCATTTTGGGTTATACCAATCTCTGCTACAATCTCATTGTACGTGATTACGATGCAACGCGTAAGACCTTTACGCAACCGAAAATGGTGATTAATGCAGCGAATGAAAAGCGTTCGATTACCTTTCCGCGTGTTTCGCCAGACGGCAGATGGTTGGTCTTTACCTTGGGCCCGCAGGGCGTCTTCCATATTTGGCACCATCAAGCAGATTTGTGGATGTTGGACTTGCAGAAGCGCTCTTTCCGTCCGTTGAATGAGATTAACTCTGCTGATACAGAAAGTTATCACAGTTTTACGCCAGATGGTCAGTGGATGGTCTTCTCATCTCGTCGTGGAGATGGTACCTATACGCGGCCATACTTCACCCATTTTGATGCCGCCACTGGCACCTTTACAAAACCCTTCATCTTGCCGCAAGAAGACCCTATGCATCACGAACGGCGGATGCTGTCTTACAACATCCCAGAATTCGCCACTGGCCCAATTACGCGTACACCAAAGGAAATTCGTCGGCTCGCAGAACAGCCTGCGAAGGATGCAAAATTTCCTGAGTAATCTCAAGTTCGGCGCCTTTAAAAATGGCGAAATTGCATGCGAAGCGGTGGCAATCTGCCCAAAAATGAACGCAAGTGGCGGTTTAACTTTTGATTTTTCGCTCAAATTGCACCTCTGTATTGTTGCTTCACATTTAAGAATGAACGAGAATCACATCTGTTTCATTTTACAAGATGTGCTATAATGTGCTTCTAATTTATTAAGGAGATAAGTTATGCCTAAAGTCGCCGTGCTTTTGCCTTGCTACAATGAAGCCTTGACGATTGAAAAGGTAGTGCGTGATTTTCGCACCGAATTGCCCGATGCAGACATCTGGGTGTATGACAATAATAGCTCCGATGGCTCTGCGGCATTAGCGCAGGCAGCGGGGGCATTGGTGCGTAGTGTGCCACAGCAGGGTAAGGGCCATGTGGTGCGTCGTATGTTCCAAGAAGTCGATGCAGATGTCTATGTGATGGTTGACTCGGATGATACCTATCCAGCAGATGAAGTGCATAAGCTCATCGCACCAGTGCTTGCGGGTGAAGCGGATATGGTGAATGGCGATCGCCTCTCTTCAACGTATATGCAAGAGAATAAGCGCCCAGGCCATAATTTTGGTAACACGTTGGTATGTACGCTGATTCGCCTCTTGTGGGGGCAACGCGTGAATGATGTGATGACGGGTTATCGTGCTTTTAGCCGTCTCTTTGTGAAGAGTTGCCCTGTCTTGGCGCAGGGCTTTGAAATTGAGACCGAGATGACCTTGCACACGATTGACAAGCGCATGAGCTTGATTGAAGTGCCGGTGCAATATCGTGATCGCCCAGAAGGCAGTGTCTCCAAGTTGAATACCGTGAGCGATGGTATTCGTGTGTTGAAGACGATTTTCAACTTATTCCGTTTTTATCGCCCTGAATTTTTCTTTGGGTTGGTCGGAACGGTGTTATTATTGTGCGCGATGGCCTTATTTGTGCCCGTGCTGATTGAGTACTTTAAGATTGGCGAAGTGCCGCGTCAGCCGACGTTAAACTTCTCCGGCTTCCTGGCTATGGCGGGCTTGCTCTCGTATGGCGTGGGATTAATTTTAGGTGCCTGTAAGAAACAAAATGATCAAATGTTTGAAATTCTTGTCTCTCAAGAAAAGGGACGTGAAGTTCAGAGGAGCTAAGATGTCGAAAGACGAAAAGAAACCCGATTCCGAAAAGAAAAATAACGCTTCTAATCAGCAGGATAAGAAACCACGTCAATGGCGCGCACCAGTAATGGTGTGGGTGCTGTTGGCGGTGTTTATCTTTTCTTTGTTCTCGCTGTTTAATGGTGGTGGAGATGGTTTGGCACTGGGGCAACAGAATGCGCCCCTCTCGCAATTGGATTTTTGGCAACGCGTAGAGGCGGGCATTGTTAAAGATGAAGCGGGTCGTGTCAAAGGGAATGCCGCATTAGCAGAAGTGACGTTGATTCGCGAAGGCGAGGATGAAACCTTCTTGCAAGGGCAGTGGTTGCCAAAACCGACAGCCGATGGGACGACCGCCGAGGCTACGGCAAAGGGTGAACCCTTCCAGTTGAATGTGCTTGACGTAGAAGGATTAGAGACGCGTCTTGCCGCTGCTGGTGTGCGTACGATTCAAGAGAATAAACGCAGTTGGTTGGCCCCCATTTTGGTCTCCGTCTTACCAATCTTCCTCTTTTTCTTGTTGTTCTATGTCTTCTTCATGCGCCAGATGCGTGGGAATGGCGATGGTCCATTCTCATTTGGCAAGTCGCGTGCAAAGATGATGAACAAGGAAGATGCTAAAATTCGCTTTAAAGACGTGGCTGGCGTAGATGAGGCGAAGGAAGAAGTACAAGAAATCGTAGACTTCTTAAAGGACCCCAAACGTTTTGAAGCGGTGGGTGGTAAAGTGCCGAAGGGTGTACTCTTGATGGGACCTCCTGGCACAGGTAAGACGCTTTTGGCAAAGGCTATCGCTGGCGAAGCGAATGTGGCCTTCTTCTCAATCAGTGGCTCTGACTTTGTTGAGATGTTTGTCGGCGTAGGTGCAAGTCGCGTACGTGATATGTTTGAGCAGGCGAAGAAGAATGCGCCGTGTATCCTTTTCATTGACGAAATTGATGCGATTGGACGTACGCGTTTCACGGGTATTGGCGGTGGCCATGACGAACGTGAGCAGACGCTGAATGCGATGTTGGTCGAAATGGATGGCTTTGAGGGCAATAGCGGAGTGATTGTTATGGCGGCCACGAACCGTGTGGACGTGCTTGATCCTGCGCTTACGCGTCCTGGTCGTTTTGACCGTCAGATTGTGGTCGACTTACCAACTGTTGAAGGGCGTGTGGCCATTTTGAAGGTGCATGCAGCCAAGGTTAAGCTGGGTGAGGATGTTGATCTCGAGCGTGTAGCACGTGGTACACCAGGCTTCTCTGGTGCAGATCTCGCCAACTTGCTGAATGAAGCTGCGTTACTTGCAGCGCGTGAACGTCGCACGAAAGTGACGCATGCGGATATGGAAGAGGCGCGTGATAAGGTGTTGTGGGGGCGTGAACGCCGTTCGCACACCATGGCTGATCGCGATCGCCGAATAACCGCTTGGCACGAAGGGGGTCATGCCTTAGCACAAGTGCTTTTGGAGCACACAGAACCTTTGCATAAGGTGACGATTATTCCGCGTGGCCGTGCACTTGGGGCAACGATGACCTTGCCCGAACGAGACGTTTTGAATCGCACTGAGAGTGAGATGAAGGATATGCTCGTGGTGTTAACGGCGGGTCGTATTGCAGAGAAGTGTTTCACGGGCGAACTCTCGACGGGCGCTTCTCAGGATATTAAGATGGCGACGCAGCTCGCACGTCGTATGGTGTGCGCTTATGGTATGAGTCAGACCTTTGGCTTCCAATCCTTCGGCGAGAATGAAGAGCAGATTTATCTTGGACGCGAGATTGGTCGTAAGCAGGATCACTCTGAAGCAACTGCACGTGCAATCGATGCTGAAATTACGCAGTTGTTGCAAGCGGCTTACCAACGCGGTGAAGCGATTATTGCCGACAATCGTGATAAGTTAGAGCTTTTGGTTGATTATCTTTTAGAAGTGGAAACAGCAGATGGACGTGATGTTGAGGCGTTGATTCAAACCGGAATTAAGCCTGAAGTAAAGCGTTTGTCTACAGAAGAGGAACAGAGTGCTATGACTACAGAAAATCCCTCCGCCCGTGTAATCGCAATTGATGGCCCCAGTGGTGCCGGTAAATCTTCCGTATCGAAGGAAGTGGGGCGTCGCTTAGGTTACTTGCATGTTGATTCTGGTGCATTGTATCGCATCGTAACTTGGCAGTGCTTGGAGCAGGGGGTGGATACTTCTGATCCTGAAGCTGTCGCCAATTTGGCAAAGAACTTAGCGATTGACTGCAAGGCTGAAGATGGTCGTGTCGTTTACGAAGTGGCTGGCATCCGTCCTGATAAGGAACTTCGCGAACCGCGTATCAATGCTCACGCTTCGCCCGTTGCAACGGTTCCTGCTGTGCGCGAAAAGATTACCGCAGGTCTTCGCAGCCTGACGCGTTTTGGCAATTTGATTATTGAAGGACGCGATATTACGACGGCTGTTTTCCCTGACTCTCCTGCACGTTTCTACCTTGAAGCTGACCCTGCAGTGCGCGCTGCACGTCGTCAGTTGGAAGAGGTGCAAAAGG
>JAGCML010000148.1 GCA_017646485.1 Kiritimatiellia bacterium | reverse complement strand
TTCAGGTGCTTTGGATGATGTCTATGCGTGCCTTGATGCGCGTCAAATCTCGTATGTCACCTATGACGATATCTCTGCAAATCCCGATAGTGCGCAGGTCTATGCAGGCGTAGCGGTGGCAAAGGCGCGTGAATGCGATTTCATTGTTGCGATTGGGGGCGGGTCTGTCCTTGATGCGGCGAAGAGTATTGCATGGGTAGTTGCAGCCAATGTGCCTGAAGCGGATTTCTTTAATGGTGTTCCGCCGACGGATCCAGTGTTGCCGATTGTGGCGATTCCGTTGACGTGCGGCACGGGTAGTGAGGTGACGCAGTATTCCATCATTACGGATCATGTCACGAAGACGAAGAAAAATGTCTCTTCGCAGGCCTTTTTCCCGCGTGTGGCTTTATTGGACGCACACTATTTGACGAGCTTGCCGAAGGATGTGTTGTGCGATACGGCTTTAGATGCGTTGTCGCATGCCATTGAGGGGATGTATTCGTTAAAGGCCGACCGCCTCTCTTGCGCTCTTGCGGAGACTGCAATTGATGTATTGATGACAGAATTGGTGCGTTTGGCGCATGGGACTTTTGTCAATTTGGCCCAACTCCAATACGGAGCAATGTTGGCCGGGATGGTGATTGCCCAGACGGGAACAGGTCTGGTGCATGCGATGGGTTATCCGCTGACCTATTACAAAGGGATGCCGCATGGGCGCGCAAATGGTGTTTTGCTCGCGGGTTACTTGTCCTTTATGCAAACCTCTTGCAAATCTTTGACCGATCGTATTCTTGCTGCTGCAAAGCTCTCGGTGCCAGAGGAATTACAGGCATTGGTGGATCTCTTGATGGATACGCAGGGATGTGTTTGCGAGACGCCCACCGAAGAAGAATTGGACCGATTTGTTGTGGACCCCTTACGTTTAGAGGTCGTGCGCCGTTATCGCACCTTGCCTTCTCCTGAAGAGGTGAAGGATCTTTATCGTATGGGATTCTAATGCATTTAAAGTTGATAATAGGAAAGACGTAACAATGGAAAAAGTCAAAGGTGTTTTGAAGCGTGAGAACGCTTTTCGTGATATGACTGAGGCAGATGCGCTCGCTTGTGAAGCGTATGCTAAGGATTATTTGGGCTATCTCGGCATTGCAAAGACCGAACGTCGTGCCTACGATGAGGCTGTTCGTCGCATTGAAGCGATGGGCTTTAAGGAACTCTCCACGATGGATAAGCTTCAGCCCGGTGACAAGGTGTATCGTGGTTATCATGGGAAGACCTTGATGGCTGCAATTATCGGTGAAAAGCCTGTGGCTGAAGGAATCAATGTGATCGGTGGTCATACGGATGCACCGCGTATTGATATCAAGCCTGTGCCTGTTTGTGAAAAGGGTGGCTTGGCCTATTTTGACACCCACTACTATGGTGGCATTAAGAAGTTCCAGTGGTTGACGCATCCGCTCGCACTTTATGGGGTGGTGATTAAGCCTGATGGAACAAAGGTGGAAATTGCGATTGGTGACAATCCTGAGGATCCTGTTTTCCAAATTACGGACGTGCTTCCTCACTTCGGCGCTGAACAGTCGGGCAAGAAGCTCGGTGAAGCAATTGATCCGGAAGATATGGATATCCTCGTGGGTTCGCTTCCCGTTGCCAAGGACGAAGATGACGAAGATGTGAAGGATAAGGTTAAATTAAACATTCTTCGTATCCTTGAAAAGACCTATGGCATCACGGAAGAAGATTTGCTTTCGGCAGAGTTGGAACTCGTTCCTGCTGGCATGCCTCGTGAATTGGGCTTGGATCGTTCAATGATTGCCGGTTATGGTCACGATGACCGTGTGTGCGCCTATGCAGGTTTGCGCGCATTGATGGATTTGCCTGCAGTGCCGTCGCGCACGGGTATGGTCTTACTTTGCGACAAGGAAGAAATTGGTTCGGTCGGTGCCACGGGCATGGACTCGACCTTCTTCGAAAACTCTGTGGCCGAATTGATCGTTCGTCAGAATCCTACCGCAGGTGATATCGTGGTGCGTCGCGCCCTTGAAGCTAGCCGTATGCTCTCTGCAGACGTTTGCGCTGCAAGCGATCCGCACTTCCCCAGCGCAGATTCGCCCAATAACATGGCGAAGATGAATGCGGGAGGTTGCATGATTAAGTATACGGGCGCTCGCGGTAAGGGTGGCGCATCGGATGCACGTGCAGAATTCATCGCAGATTTGCGCCGTATCTTCGCTGCAAAGCAGGTGGTGTGGCAGGCTGGTGAATTGGGCCGTTGCGAAAAGGGTGGCGGTGGTACAATCGCCCTCTACATGGCACGTTACGGCATGGATGTGATTGACTTCGGGGTGCCCTTATTCAACATGCACGCCCCGTGGGAAACCGCCACGAAGTTTGACTGCTACATGACCTATCGCGCTTACAAAGCCTTCTTGGAAGACTAAGTGCGATAACCTAAAGGATGCGCCCGCAGGTCGGGCGCATTTCTTTCATTGGGATAAATCTGTTTGGACTGTGTAACCTGAGGATAAAATGGTGCAAAAACTCCTCTTAGTAGATGACGACGCGAATATTCGGATGATGTTGGGGGATTTCTTACGAGCCTCTGGCTATGAAGTCTGTTGCGTGGCCTCTGGTGAGCAGGCTTTGCAAGCGGTGGAAAACGCATTGCCCGATCTCATCATTTTGGATATGGGCATGCCTGGCATGAGCGGGCCTGAATTCCTCAAACAAATTACCGATGAGAGCGGACGCACGCGTGCGCCAGTCTTGGTTTTGACTGCCAGAAGTGATATGGCCGGCTTCTTCGCAGATAAGCAAATCGGTGGCTTCCTTACAAAGCCGGCAGATCCAGATGATCTTTTGGCCGAGGTGCAACGCATTCTCTTTGTGGAACGAGATTTGCCGAAAGGGCATGCGCCTCTCCATCGCAGTGATGTGCCACGGACGGTTGTTCTGGCTGAGGTTAATTCAGTATTGGCGAATGCACTTTGTGAATCTTTGGCAGATGTGGGATTCGCTGTCGAGGTCGTTCATACGGGTGCAGAAGCGGTGGAATCCGTCATTGCGCGTCGCCCTAATGGTCTCATTTTACCCTTAGATGCGGCTGAACTGACTGCAGATGCCGTGCTTGAAATTTTACGCAAATTGCCCAGTGGACGAGAGATTCCTGTGGTTGTTTATGCAGCAGAAGTGAAGCCTTATGTGTGGTCATTTATTGATCCTCGGAATGTTGTTCGTGTGGAAGGCCGCAAAGGTCAAGCCATTGCTCAAGCTGCTGTAACAGCAATCCATTAAGAGAAAGATACGGTAATGCGTTGCCCAAAGTGTGGAAAAGATAACAATCGTGTGATTGATAGTCGTTCAAATACGGATCGTACCGCAACACGTCGTCGTCGTGAGTGTCTCATCTGCGGTGCGCGTTACACGACCTATGAATACGTGGAGCATATTCTGCCACGCGTCATTAAGCGTGATGGGTGCCGAGAACTCTTTGACCGTTCGAAAATGGAGCGCGGCCTACTTTCTGCCTGTCAGAAGCGAAAGATTCCCAGCTCGGAGATCACGCGTCTGATAGATGAAGTCATCTTTGAATTAGAACATACCAATGCCGCAGAAGTGCCAACGGAATTGATTGGTAAATTGATTATGGAGCGCCTGCGAAAGCTCGATGCAGTGGCCTACGTTCGCTTCGCCTCTGTGTACTCTGCATTTGATGATGTACAGCAATTCATGGCGGCGGTGAATGATGTGGGGTTAGATGCGAAACCTGAAGAACGTCCACGTCGTCGGCGTAATTCGTAAGAATGAACAAAAAAGCCCCGAGAAACCGGGGCTTTTTTGTTATGAGAGCCTTTGGCTAAACAAGTAGCGCAGGTGCGCTACTTAGATGAGACAGCGGCGTGGGTGCGGCGTGGGGATTAGCAGACGCCAAGGATCCAGAGGCCGATGGGGACGGTAAAGATACAGACGGCGTGTGTATTGAGTACCATTGAGAGACGAAGGGGATGTCGCCTCCATAGACCTCAGCCATAGACACGCTAGCCATCACACCAGGCATTAATGCAATAATGCCGAAGACCAGGCGTTGGGCTTCGGTCAAGGGCAAGAGCATCAAGAGGGAAAGGGTGATGGCGGGAATGATAATCATGCGAAAGAGTGTGGTCAGGATTTGCGGATAGCAGAAGAGACCATTGGGCTTGAGTTGCGCTAAACGCATGCCACAGACTAAGGCGCAGGTCGGAATTGTGGCGCCACCGAGATAGGTGTAAAGCGTGTTGAGTGCGACCTTGGTGGGATGGCAAGAGAGGAGTGTTTCAGGGGTAATATGGAAGAAGTGGAAGATGATGAGGCAGAGAATGGCGAGCAGAAGGGCCGCAACAGGAGGTTGGAGCAACATTGAAGGAAGGGTTTTCAGATTGAGTTTAAGGCCAGTAAAGGTCTTAAAGCCAAGCGTCCACATGAGGGTGTCAGAGGCAATTGTGGTGAGAGCCACCATTGCGACGCCTTCTTCCCCAAGGGCTGTGCCAGCAATAATCATAATGGGCAAGAAGGAGTAGTTGTTCATCGTGCAAGAGAAGTGAAAGGCTCGACGCGTGGAGGTGTTGGCACGGCGTAAGAAGAGGTGCTTGGCAATGAGGCCTGTGAGCCACCCAACGAGGATAATCCCTGCGGCACCGACGGGGAGAATCCACGCAGTGGCGAGTTGGGAGAGGGTGTACTTTCGCAAGATTGCAGAGAAGAGGAGGGAGGGATAGAAGACGCGGATGAGCAGAAGGGAGAGCTGGGTGGAAAAGTCCGCAGCGAACCACTTCCGTTTGGCGGCAAAGGTCCCAATCCCAATCATTGCAAAGATGGCAGAAATCTGAATGGCGATGGTTAACATAGCGCACTCCTTTGAATTAAGATGGCGTTGGGTTAGCGACGAAAGGCGAGGCGAAGCACGAGGAGAACAGCCTCTTTAGCAATGGCGAGCGACATCTTTGAGGTGCCCGCTACGCGATCAGCGAAGATAATTGGGATTTCTTTAATCGTAAAGCCCTTTCGCCAAGCGGTGTGGGTGACCTCAATTTGGAAACCGTAACCTTCGGCCGCGATATGTTCAAGTTCAATCTCTGCAAGCACCTTGCGATTGAAGCACTTAAAGCCACCGGTGGGATCCATAACAGGCAGACGGGTCAACAGTCGAACATAAATACCTGCGCCGTAGCTGAGCATCAGTCGAGGAAGGGGCCAGTTTAAGACCCGACAGCCCCCCTTGTAACGCGAACCGATGACCAAGTCAGTGGTTTGAGCGGCTTCAAGGAGGCGTGGCAAATCCTTCGGGTCGTGTGAAAAGTCTGCGTCGGTCTGAATGATAAAGTCATAATCACGTTGGAGTGCCCACTGGAAGCCGGCGACATAGGCCTTTCCAAGCCCTTCCTTCTGTTCGCGATGGAGGACGTGAAGCGTCAAATCTTCTACGGCGAGGCGGTCAGCAATTAGGCCTGTTCCATCAGGAGAGTTGTCATCTACGATTAAGAGGTGTGCACCTGGAAGATGTTGGTGAACGGCCGAAATGAAGGATTCGATATTTTCTTTTTCGTTGTAGGTCGGGACAACAACGAGGACCTTGTTGTTCATAAGGGTAGGTTCAAACATGGAAATTTTCTCAAATGTGTGCATCTTCAGCGAGCAAACGGAGGAGTTCCTCAACGGCATTTGCTGCTGGCAAGGTGGCGAGGTGTTCGCCTTTTCGATAGAGTGCGAAGGTGCCGGTGCCACCACAAAGGGCTAAATCGGCTTCACGGGCCTCACCAGGACCATTGACCACGCATCCCATGACTGCGACATGAAGACGTTTAGCCGTAGGGTGCTGACGATAGAATTGCTCAAGCACATCGGAAATGTGCTCTGCGGCAGCCTGTACATCAACCTTTGTTCGGCCACATGTCGGGCAACTGGTCACCCATGCGCCAGGTTCACGCAAGTTGCACGCACGCAAGAGTTCAATCCCGACGCGGACTTCTTCTTCAATTGGTGCAGTTAAGGAAACGCGAAGCGTGTCACCAATACCTTCATCTAAGAGGCGCGAGAGGGCAATAGCACTTGTGATGGTGCCACGACGAAGCGTGCCAGCCTCAGTTAAGCCGAGGTGCAAAGGATAGGGGACGCGTTCGGAAAGAAGGCGATAGGCGGCCAAGGTGCGCGGAATATCCGAAGCCTTCACGGAAATCTTAATTTCGTGATAGTCTAAGGCTTCAAGGAGTGCCACATGTTTGAGCGCACTTTCCACGAGGGCTTCAGGTGTAGCAGAACCATACTTCTCGAGCAATTCGCGTTCTAAAGAACCCCCATTGACGCCGATACGAATCGGAATCTTTCGTGGACGAACCGCCTCAACGACCGCCTTGACACGATCAGCATCACCGATATTGCCTGGATTAATGCGGAGCGCAGAGATGCCAGCCTCTACCGCTGCAAGCGCTAAACGGTAGTCAAAGTGAATATCAGCAATGAGCGGAAGGCAACTTTTCGCACAGAGGGTTTTAAGGGCTTCGGCGGCCTGTTGGTCTGGTACAGCGACGCGAAAGAGGTCGCAACCTAATTCAGCTGCACGAGCAATCTGATTCAGGACTGCAGGAATGTCTGCGGTGGGGACATTGCCCATCGTTTGTACGGAGACTGGTGCGCCTCCACCGATGGCGACATTACCGATATGAATCTGACGGGTCTCGGTACGTTTCATGATAGGATGCGTCTTAGAAGAGTTGCAAGATGAAGCGGCGGACATCCGCAAAGAGAAACCAAATCATCATCCCAATAAGGAGGAACGAAAAGGCGTAGGTCACCCAACGGATTAATGTGGCGCTAGGTTCTTTTCTGCGAATGATAGCATAGGTGGCAAAAAGAACATGGCCGCCATCCAATACAGGAAGCGGTAAAAGATTGATAATTGCCAAGTTCATGCAGATCAGACGCAAGAAGCCAAGGCTGACCCAGAGGCCCGTCTGGATGACTTGAATAAAGAGGGTGAAAATCATTAAGGGGCCACCGAGACCCTTTGCGGCACGGCCACGTTCGCCTTCAGTTTTAGGCGCAGTCAATGCACGTAAAACGCGTGTCACGCCCATGACGTCACCCTTTAATTGGGCGTAGATGCCACGTTCGGTCATCCACTGGAGATTGTTCTTCACAAAGATGCCTAATAGAACGCCCATTTTGGGTTTACCATCGGAATCCGGAAGGACTTCGGGCACGACTTCAATTGTGAGCGTGCTCTTATTACGAAGGATTTCAAGCGTAAGCGATTCGCCAGGATTGGGAGCCTGGGTGATTTGTTCAAAGGCATCGAAGGGTTGCCCATTGACCGTAGTGATGATATCTCCGGCTTCGAGACCTGCACGTGCGGCGGGAGAATCGGGGAGCACTTCGCTAATGCCGAGGAACGCAGGCCCTGGACGAAGACCGCTAACGCCATAGATGGCATCTGTCTCAGAGATTTGCTTGTCCAAAACAGCTTCGGTCGTTTGCGTGGTTGTATCGCGCTGGTAGGTAATGCGAACAACGGCATTGGTGCCACCCGAGAGGAAGCATTCAGTCATAAAGCCAGACCATGAAGTGACGGGTTCGTCATTGACGGCAAGAATTTTATCGCCACGACGTAAACCTGCATTCCAACCCGAAGAGTCAACCTCTACATAGCCAATTTCAGTGGAGCCGCCAGTAGCATCTTGTGGGGCGAACCACGAGATGAGTGCTGCGCAAATCAACGCGAGGAAGATATTTCCCAAAGGACCTGCGATAGCAACGATGATGCGCTTCCAAGGGGCGGCCGGAGGCAATGTTTCGCCATGGTCTCCCTGGATGTTCTTCATACCATCTGGATCAAGCTGGGGTAAAGAGACATAACCGCCAAAGGGAATTGCCGAGAAGCGAACTTCGGTTTCTCCAATTTGACGCTTCCAGAGCGCGGGGCCGAACCCAATGGAAAAGACGTCTGCCTTCAATCCCAGTAAGCGAGCGGCAAGGAAGTGGCCAAATTCATGGATGAAGACCGCCAAGCTGAAAAGGAGTACGGCAAGGATAATGGAGACTGGCCAGAAAAAGTAGGGGGAGGTTAGAATACTATCAAGCATAAGAGAATCCTTAAAAATAAAACGAGGTTAGCACGAGAGGGGTTCAAGCGTTCTCTCGCGATGGTTGAAATGGGCTAATTCACGATAGCCGACACGATAGAGCACATCATACGCACGATTGAAATCTGCCGCAACAAGGTGTGCTTGGTGGGCATCTGAGGAGACCACAATGGGAATCTGGCGCTTAAGACAGGCGGCAAGGAGCTCATCAGTCGGATAGCACGCTCTGCAATCTTTGCGCCAACCCGCTGTGTTGAGTTCAATGGCCATGTGTGTATCTGCGATGGCATCAAGGGCATCTGTGATTACATCACTCATATCCGCGGTCGGATAGAAGCCAAACTTTTTATAGAGATCGAGGTGACCTGCGATGTCAAAGAGTTGGCTCTCTGCCATTTCTCGGAGAATCTGCCAGTAACGACGAATGACGGCATTGACTTCATCCTTGGAGAGGCGTTCCCAATAGACACGCGTCAAGTCAATGCTGTCTTCGCCCACAAAGTGGACAGAGCCGATGGTATAATCCAATCGTGGATCTTTGGCTAAAGGGGCTAACCATTCGGCAGAGCCATCCAACCAGTCAAATTCCAACCCTGTTCGGATGGAAATAGTGGCATTTTCCTGCTTTAACGCTTCAATTGTTTCAAAGTATTCTTCCACGGCATTGGGTTGAATCGCCCAGTCGGGTGCATCCGTTGCTGTGGGAGAGGCTTTGTAGTAGTGGTCGGAGAAGCCTAAAACACGAATTCCTGCCGCGGCGGCATGCGCTAGAAATGCCACAGGAGCATCTGCTCCATCGCTAAAGCAGGTGTGGTTGTGATAGGAGGCACGTGTCATTTTGTGCGCTTTCTCTTACCGAAAGACGGTGCAGCGGGGGTGGGGCGACCACCGTTTTTAAAACGTCCTGCGCCTTTACCTTTACGGCCACGCGTTTTGGCAATTGCGGCTTTACGGGTTTCTTCCGCATGGCGACAGCCATTCCAAACATCTTTTGCAGAACCTTGCACATAGGCAAAATCCAAGCGGCGGGCAGGGAAGTCAACCTTTGCGATAAAGACTTGCAATTGCATGCCGGCCTTAATTTCCAGCTTGCCCGCACTTAATGTTTCGGTGGTGGGGTTAAAGTTGACAAATTGTTTAGAAATGCCAGAGATATGCACCATGCCAGACACTTGAAGGTCAATGACGTCTACGAAGAAGCCGTAGTTCTTGACGGTAACAACTACCGCATCATAGGTCTGCGGCTTGCGTTCGTCAAGTTGTTGCTGTAAGAAGCGATACTTCTTGATTTCAGTGAGGGCGCGCTCTGCTTCGTCAGCCACCATTTCACGTTCGGTGGCATAGGCTGCTGCACGATCCAACCATGCTTGTCCAATGCGTCCACCCGAAATACCCTTGCAGAGGAAATCTGCCAATTGGCGATGGAGCACTAAGTCTGGATAACGACGAATGGGGGAGGTGAAGTGGGCGTAGTATGTTAATGCCAAGCCGAAGTGGCCATGCTGTTTCGCATCGTAAAGAGCACGACGCATTGCACGCAATACCAACGCATGGATGTGGTACTTCAAGGGGTGGTCTGCGGTATTCTTGAGAAGGGCAGCCAATTCTTTGGGCTCGCGTAAATTACGTGGACGAATGCCAAGCTTGCGAAGTTCTAATTCCACCTTGGCAATCTTTTCCTCGTCCGGAGACTCATGGAAACGATTCAGAATTGGAATCTGGTTCGTGATGAGCGCTTTCGCAACGGCTTCATTGGCGGCCACCATGCAACACTCGATGAGTTGGTGCGATTCATCATTGGAGGCCACATGAATACCTGTCATGCGCCCTTCGCTATCCAAAATCACATCCACTTCTTGGGAGGCCATTTCGAGCGCCGCATTGCGTTCGCGCAACTTCTTGAGTTGGCGCGTTAATTCAAGCGTTGCCTTCAACATTGGCTGTGTGCGCGCATCAAGCGGTCCGCAGGCTATTGTTACGGGACGATCTTCCAACAGCGCAATTGCTTCCTCATAGGCCAAGCGTTGAGCCGAACGAATGATGGTCTTTGCAAAATGTGTTTTTAAGACCTTCGCATTGGCATCATAGGTGATAAAGACGGAAAAGGTCAGGCGATCTTCCCCAGGCATCAAGGAGCAAACACTGTTGGAGAGTTGCTCGGGCAACATCGGAATGACCTTGTCAATGAGATAGACACTGCGATTGCGACGATAGGCTTCGCGATCAAGCAAGCTGTCCTTCTGGACAAAGTGACTCACGTCTGCGATATGCACGCCAAGGACACGGTTGCCATCTGCATCTTGTTCTAAGCTAATGGCATCATCGAAATCTCGAGCGGAGGCAGGGTCAATGGTGAGAATGAAGCGGTCTCGCAAATCTTCACGTTGGCCAGGATTGCTTAATTGCGCAGCGACTTGCTCTGCTTCTGCAATGACATCTGCAGGGAAGGTCTCAGGCAGTTCGTACTGGCGAACGATGGCTAAGGTGTCAAGCGAGGGCTTATCCTCTGGGCCAATCACTTCCAAAAGGGTGGCGACTAATTGCGTATCACGGTAGTTGTCGCTGCGCTGAACGCGCACCACAACACGATCTCCAGACTTGGCGGCACCAGGCTCTGCCAAGATGAAATCATTGTGATAGACGGGATTCAAAGGGGAGACGTAGTATTTCTCGCCGACTTGGTGAACGGTTCCCACCACATCACGCACCGCAGATTCGTCAATTGAACGAATGATGCCAACAGGGTCCGAGTGGCTACCTTTACGATAGGAGACGGTCACGCGATCCCCATGAATGGCGCGGCCGACATCATGGCTTTCAACAAAGACCTGTTGCCCAGTGGTGTCATCGGTAACGATGCCTGCGCCACTGCGGGTCAGGCGTAACGTACCTGTGAGCGTGCCGACACCGACGCCTGCACGGTAGTAGCCACGTCGCTTTTCAATGAGTTCGCCACTGCGAACCATTTCGCGTAAAAGGGTGGGTAAACGTTTGGCGGCTTTCCCACGCAGACCTAACGTCTTGATAATTGCCGGAACACAGAAAACTGTTTCGGGCTCACTCTGGAATAGATAACGGATTGCTTGTTCTTCAATATTCATGCATACATTATAACATAGCGTGCGCACTCGCGAGAAACGATACGAATGGTTTATTAGAGTTTTAACATTATCCTAATACTTTCCTAACAAAAAGGTGTTTTAATGCAGCCAACAAACAAAAGGAATAAAAGTATGAATGACAGACAGTTCACATTAGAACACCGACTTCTTCAACTGCGTGATGAGATTAAAGCGTTAAAACAAGAGTCTTCGCTTTCGTCTGACGAACTTTCAAAACGATTGAAGGTGCTTCTTACTGAACGCTCAAAGTTGGAAGACGAATTGATTAATTTGGTGGTTAATCCAGAGAATTCCTATCGTGCAGAAGCCTTGGACGGTTTAAAGGAAGGGTTGCTTTCAACGGTTCAAGCGTTAGAAGAAGCTTTGCGTGGGGCGAAACTTCCCGAGAACTTACCTCGCCCTGAGGCGCAGGAACACAAACCTGGATTCATTACACGTTGCTTTACCACACTTTCGCAACGTCCCGCATTGGCTTGGGCGAGTGCGATTTTTTTCGTGTACTTACTCCTCGTGGCCGTTTCAGCCTTGGGCGATGGATTTAACGGACTGTTTGGTGGTGCGAATGCCGCTAAAGATTTATTTGCATTCGCGACCAATCCCTTTATGGGGCTTATGATGGGGCTTTTGGCAACGGCCATTATTCAGAGTAGTTCGACCACCACCTCCATTATCGTGGCGCTTTGCGCAGCAGGATTGCCTATCGCCACCGCCATTCCAATGGTGATGGGGGCGAATATTGGCACCTCTGTAACGAATACCTTGGTGTCATTAGGCCATATTGGACATCGACGTGAATTTCGTCGCGCATTTGCGGCGGCGACCATTCATGACTTTTTCAATATCTTTGCCGTTTTGATTTTCCTGCCGCTCGAAATGATGTTTGGAGTTTTAGAAAAGGTGTCGTTTGGATTGACCTCGCTATTCTACGGTGCTGGTGGCGTGGATATGGGCAGCTTCAACTTCATTGGTGCGATCACGAAACCCGTGGTGGATACGCTTCATACAGGTTTCCAAATGATTCCTGGACCACATTGGGTAGGGGAAGGCGGCTTCGTGCTCTTGGGCCTAATCTTGATTTTCGCGAGCATTTTGCTCTTGGGTAAGTTACTGCGTATGCTGTTGACGGGCCGTGCAGAAAAGGTGTTTCACACTGCGATTGGCAAGAATCCTGTAGCAGCGATTGGGAGTGGCATGGTCATTACGATGTTAGTGCAGAGTAGCTCGACAACGACTTCCCTCATTGTGCCTTTGGCTGGTTCTGGTTTGATGCGATTGAAGCAGGCCTTCCCATTCACTTTGGGTGCAAATATCGGCACTTGCATTACTGCACTTTTAGCCGCCACTGCAATTATGGGCACAGGGGCAGAGATGGCGCTCCAAATTGCATTAATTCATATGTTATTCAATGTCTTTGGCGTGATTGTGATTTATGGTATTCCCATGTTAAGACGTTTGCCTTTAGTCTGCGCTTCCAGCCTCGCTAAATTGGCATGTGAACGCAGAGCATTGGCGATTACCTACATCGTGACAACCTTCTTTGTCATCCCATTAGTGGGACTGTGGATTTATAAATTGTTTGATTAAGTTGTAAAAGTTTAATGTACTCCTCAAACACGTCACGATGGCATTGCTGTGTGTCGTGTTTATCTTTGTTTTATCATCTATTTAACCCTTCTTTTACTTCAGTTTTAGTGAAACTGAAATTGAGTTTCACTGAAACTGTAGATCAAAAAGGGTGCTTGGGGGAGATACAAGGGGAGCTTTCAAATGACTGATGGGTGAGAGGGTGAGCTGATGTTAATGTCGTCATGCGTGGGGGGAACTTTCTAAAGGGGGGGAGAAGTGTTGTCATGCGCTTCAATGACTTATTGAGGAAGAGGTTCAGCTGCTTCAAAAGAAAGCGTGTGGGGAGTGCGTTGCGCGATGGAGCTTTTTGATATGAAAGGAGGAGCGGGGCTTCGTCGTAGGGTGGAAGCGTGTGTATAAAAAAAGAGACGCACGCTGGTGCGTCTCTTTTTGAGTTTGGGAATTGATTTTATTCAATAATGCCGATTTCAGCCATCGAGGCGAATTCGTTTCCATGTTGTTCGTTCAAGCCCGTGAAGCGGACATAACGGACATTGGCCGCAGGTGTGGCGAAGAGGATGTTCTGTACATCGCCAGTGTTTTTCAACGAGCCCGTTGCCACTTCAGTCCACGTCTTACGATCGGCTGAAACTTCAACCTTGAAGTCCTTGATGCGACCATTCACGCCATCTTGACGACCCAAGCAGGTGATACCCTTCAAGGTGCGCACCTTGTTGATGTCAAGGGTGACGCTGTGCGGATACTTACCGAGCGTGACGCCGTACTGGGTGTGCCAGATGGTCATAGGGTCACCATCGCATGCCTTGCCACCTTCGTTGCCAGGTTCCTGAGAGGTGCATTCCACTGCGATGAAGGTTTCGGGCGGAGGAGGCATTGTTTCATCGAGCTCAACCACCTTTTCGCGGATGGGTAAGAGTTCGCCAGCACTGGTCGGACGGAAGGCGAGATTCAAGCGGTAGGGCTTGTTCGAACGCGGAATGTCACGATCCAAAGGACCAGGGCCGCAGCTGGCACCACCGAGACCACGATTTGTGCAGAGGAGGGTGAGCACGGTCTTGTCGCTGTCAGGGAGTTCTGCGGGGTGACGTGCTTCGCAGAGTTCGGTAGCAGTGTAGGGCAATGCCGAGAAGGCGAAGTCGTCATCATTGAGTGCTGTGACGGTGAGACCCATTGCGGTTTTGCCATTGGGATAGAGGCTAAGAGCCACGGTGTTTTCACGATTACCCATGTCATTGGGACGAGCGTAATCAATCACCATGTTCTTAACGCTATCGGTGTAGCAAGCCGGGAAGGCACCGCTCTTACGGTCAGGATAGTTTTCGAAGGGACCACGACCCAAGTAGGAGACGGTGTCCAAGTTATCCTTGAAGGTGAGCGAGTAGCCGAGGCGAGGAAGTTCAATCACACGACCGCGAGGCAAGATGGCCGACTGCATCGTGATGGTGCCGTCAGCATAGACACGCCAAGCGGCATTGACCACAAAGTGCGTGTTCTTTTCAGAGACCTGTGCATTGAGTGCACGGAAGAAGGTCTTGTAGGTCATGCCGTTATCAAAGTCAACCAACTGTTCAAGAGCTGCGCCCATGACGGTGGTCGAGGTGACGAAGGTGACGGTTCCATCAGGCTGGGTGGTCACATTGGTGATTTCACCCTTCACAGGGACCAAATTACGCAAGCCCTGCTGCGACCAAACATTGCCCATCGGCACTTCGTTAGAGGAGGGGCAACGGAATGCATCCACCTTCAAAGGCTGCTGCAACAATGCTTCACCCTTAAGCATATACTGCGTCAATGTGGCATCCTTCTTGGAGAAGGTGGCGCAGAAGTCTGCACCCTTGAGCTTGAGCTCGGTGCCATTGTCTTCAACAGCGACAGCGCCTGCTG
>JAGCML010000147.1 GCA_017646485.1 Kiritimatiellia bacterium | reverse complement strand
GGCGTAGCTCCTTCGGTGCACATTCAAATGACACATAGGAGCAATAGTGTGACATAACTGGATTTTTCTTCGGTGCACATTACTATGACACATCACGTACAGACCATCAAAAGACCTTAAAAGATTGTTTTGAGCGATGACTTTTGTTATCATTTCAAGAAGTTTATCACCCATCCCTAAACAGAGTTAGTAATCTGTTAGGCATCTAACAAACGGAGGAACGCATCATGCAATTCGAAACAAAATGTGTACAGGCAGGTTGGACCCCAAAAAATGGTGAACCCCGCGTGATGCCCATCATTCAAAGCACCACCTTTAAATTTGATTCATCCCAACACGTCGCTGACCTCTTTGACCTCAAAGCTTCCGGTCACTTCTATACGCGTTTGAGCAATCCCACGTTGGACTGCGTGGAACAGCGTATTGCAGCGCTCGAAGGTGGCGTGGGTGCAATGCTCACCAGCGCAGGCCAGGCGGCAAGTACATTTGCAATTCTCAATCTCGCCCATAGCGGTGACCACGTGATTTCGTGTTCCACCATCTATGGCGGCACCGTCAATCTCTTTGGCGTCACCCTTGAAAAGTTGGGCATCTCCTTCACGTGGTTGGAACCCGATGCGACCGATGAAGAAATTCAGGCTGCCATCCGTCCGAACACGAAGGCCATCTTTGGCGAAACGCTTGCTAATCCCGCACTCGCCGTGCTTGACTTGGAACGTTGGGCAAATGTGGCCCACCGTAACGGCTTGCCGCTCATCATCGACAATACCTTCCCCACTCCTTACCTCTGCCGCCCCTTCGAGCATGGCGTCGACATCGTCGTTCACGCCACCACGAAGTACCTCGATGGCCATGCAATGAGCCTCGGTGGCGTCATCGTTGACTCTGGCAACTTCGACTGGGCCGCCAGCGGACGTTTCCCTGAATTCACCACGCCTGACCCCTCTTACCACGGTTTGGTCTACACCGAAGCCTTCGGCAAGGCCGCCTACATCGTAAAGGCACGTGTCCAGTTGATGCGTGATATCGGTGCACAGGCCGCTCCGATGAATGCCTTCTTGCTCGGTGTCGGCATCGAAACGCTCCCCTTGCGTATGGAACGTCACAGCGCCAATGCGCAGACAGTCGCTGAATGGCTCGCCAATAATCCCAAGGTGGAATGGGTGCGTTACCCTGGCTTGAAGGGCGATAAGTACTACAATCTCGCCCAAAAGTATCTCCCGCGCGGTTGCTCTGGTGTGATCGCATTTGGCGTCAAGGGAACGCGTCTCGACGCACAGAAGTTGATGGACAGCCTGAAATTGGCCAACATCGTGGTGCACGTCGCAGATGCTCGCACCTGCGTGCTTCACCCGGCCAGCATGACCCACCGTCAGCTCACGGATGAACAGCTCATCCTCGCAGGCATCTCCCCGACCATGATTCGTCTCTCTGTGGGCATCGAACACATCGATGATATCCTCGCAGACTTGGAACAAGCCTTCGCCCAAATCTGAGGTGTCGCGTGCGAATCCAATCCCTTGGTTTTATGTTCGCCCTATCAGCGGCCATCCTCTGCGGATGTGCCGCTGGTCCCAGCCTGCACGCTGCAGATACCAGTGATGCGAAAATCGTCGTAACTGAACGTGGCGACATCCTTGTCCATGGGGAGCCTGTCCCCTTGCGTGAACTGCATGAAATCATCGCCGACTCGAGTACCGAGCCCAATGAACTCATTGTTGTGCAGTTGCAGGCCGACCCCGACGCT
>JAGCML010000146.1 GCA_017646485.1 Kiritimatiellia bacterium | reverse complement strand
CATTTTTTTCATGTGTACCTCTACTTTAATAGGAGGATAGAAAGTAGGTGTGAACAAAGGGATGAACTTTCAACCATTTTAGGAGAGAGGCGGAGCCTTACTCTGCGTAAAGGGTTTGTGGCGCAGCCTTGGCGATGGTCAACTGAACGATGTCACCGGGTTGGATGCCTTCAGGCGGCGTGAAGATAACAATCTTATTGGAAGAGGTACGTCCAGACCAACGCGCCTTGTTGCGCAGACTCGGGCCTTCTGCCAACACTTCCACGGTGGTGCCGATGAGGGCTTGGTTCTGTTGGGCGCCACGAATATCTTGGTCGCTCAAGAGAATTTGGTTGCGGCGTGCCTTTTCGTCTTCAGAGACGTCATCTTCCCATGTGGCAGAGACGGTGCCCGGACGAGGACTGTACTTGAAGATAAAGGCATTGTCAAACTTTGCTTCAGCCATTAAGGTGCGCGTTTCTTCGAAATCGGCTTCAGATTCACCAGGGAAACCCACAATGACGTCGGTCGTGATAGCGATGTCTGGCACTGCGTCACGGAGACGATTGATGGCCTCCAAGTAACGTTCGCGGGTGTAACCGCGACGCATGCGAGAGAGTACTTCGGTAGAACCACTCTGAACGGGGAGATGCAAGTGGTGGCACAATTTGGGCTCTTCGCGATAGAGGCGAATGAGTTCGTCCGTCACACCAGAGGGATGGCCACTGGTAAAGCGAATGCGTTCAATGCCTTCAATTGCAGCCACCGCTTCCAATAAACGTGGGAAGGGAACCGTGTAACCCCCTGGCGAGGGCGGATCTTGTTCGTCAAAGGCTGGCGTACGCAGGCCGTAGTTCATGATGGACTGACCTAAGAGGGTGACCTCCTTAATGCCGTTGGCCGCCAAATCACGGACTTCCGCAATCACATCACGCGCAGGACGACTCCATTCATCGCCACGCACATCGGGCACAATGCAATAGGTGCAACGGCGGTTGCAACCCAAAAGAATGGTGACAAAGGCCGAGAACCCACCATGATAGACATGGCCGCTGGGCGCATCAGGCTGTTCGTGCAAATCCGTTAAGGCGAGCGTTGAGCGCCCCTGAATCGCAGCTTCCACCGCAGGCGCCACACGATCTGCGCAACGCGTTCCAACCGCAAAGTCCAAGAGCGGAATCTTCTTAAAGATCTCTTTTCCCATGCGCTGCGCCATGCACCCCATCAAACCAACGATGCGATTGGGACGTTCACGCTTCGTCGCGCAGAGCAACCCCAATTTGCCTAAAGCCTTATCCTCAGCCTTACCGCGAACAGAACACGAATTAACGATGATAATATCTGCAGATTCCTCATCCTGCGCCTCTGTGTGTCCTGCATCCAAGAGCGCTCTTGCCGCCGCTTCACTTTCGCGGACATTCATCTGGCAACCATACGTGTGAAAAGCAAATGTAGACATCTTCAAAACTTCCTTCAAAAATAAACACGCATAGTATACCACAATGTGTTTCTACGCACGCTAAGGCGTGCGGTGGATTTCCCAGCACGTTGTGCTCGGCGCATATATCCGCTCGCAGTGCTCGCTGTGGATTAGTGGATTAAGCGGCGAAGAGGGTGGGAGACATAGGACACATAGGACACATGGGTCGGTCGCCGATGGGACAAAGGGACATAAGAGAGAAAGGGACACACTGGCAGTCCTTTGCATGTTTCGTATTAGCGTTCCGTCGGCATACTTGGGGGAGAGACTGCGAAGCAGAATCTTCCTTTCCCAGCGCTAGCGCGCTCGGGCGCATATATCCGCTCGCAGTGCTCGCTGTGGATTAGTG
>JAGCML010000017.1 GCA_017646485.1 Kiritimatiellia bacterium | reverse complement strand
GCGCCGAACAAACCCCTCTTTACGAATAACACGGGGACCAAACTCACAACGCGTTCAATCGAACGTTTTATGAAACGGTGGCTTCTTGCCGCAGGCCTCTCCCCGAGCCTATCGCCCCACAAACTGCGTCACTCCTTTGCCACCCATCTCCTAACCCATGGCGCAGATTTACGAGCCGTCCAAGAACTCCTTGGTCACGCCTCTCCCGCGACCACACAGATTTACACCCATCTTTCTGTTGAGCATCTCACAGAAACCTATCACAAAGCGCATCCTCGCGGATAAGCTTTCTGTAATAACATTCTACTTTGTGAACTAAACGATTACTCTGCTTGCGCAGCAGTCAGGGTTTTGATTAGAGCCACGGCAAAAGAAGTCGGCTCAACGAAATAGCCTGTCTGCCGTAATTTGCGCGTTGAAAGGTGGCAATCGTACGGCCGCGGCACCTGGGTGGGACGATGATCCGGCAAACATTGCGTAGCCTCGCAACCAATTAACGGTGCCATGGTCATCCCCATCGTGAACTTTGTCATCGGCTCTTCACCAGAGTAGTGATAGATGCCCTGAAAACGCTTGCCGACTTCTGGCAATAAGCGCACGATTTGTTGGGCAATGTCGCAGGTAAAAGTGGGATAACGAATGGCGATATCATCCATCATCACCGAAGCCCCCTTCGCCTTTAAGAGATTCGCAGCAAGCACCGTCACAGCCGAATTTGACCAATCTTGAATTGGCCCATAGAGAATCGGCACGCGTAAGATGAGCACATTGGGCAAGTCTTCAATCAGACGTTCGGCCTCGGCCTTTTGACGTCCATAGGCATTTAAGGGGCATCTCCGTGCGTCTTCTGCGTAAGGTGCATTCGCCCCATTAAAGACATAATCCGTCGAAATGTGTACCAAGGGGCATCCATAATCCGCCAAGCGTTTGGGCAGAAGGACATTGAGGGCAATGACGGCCTCATCGCCAGCCTCGCAACAATCTGGGCGACGCTGCGCAGCACAATTGACAATATGCGTCGGGGCATGCGTTTCTAACATCTTGGCAATGGCATCAGCATCGGTCAAATCTACCGCTTGATGCGTTGGGGTGACCACAGGAATGCCAGCCTGTTGAAGCGCCAAAGCCACTTGCGAACCCAATGTGCCAGAGGCACCTGTCACTAACACCTTCATGGACGGCTCCATTAGATTCCCCATGCCTCAACTGCGCCAAAGAGCACCTTGGTATTCTGACGCGTTTGTTCCGCAAAGGTCTCCAAGGTCACGCCACGCAACGCAGCCAAGAATGCCGCAGTTTCACGGACATAAGCTGGACGATTGCGCTTACCACGGAGCGGAACAGGAGATAAGTAAGGCGAATCAGTCTCAACTAAAATGCGATCTACGGGCACAAACTTCGCCGTTTCGCGCAACATCTCTGCGTTGCGAAAGGTCACAATCCCCGAAAAGGAAATGTAATACCCCAAATCTAACAGCCGTCTTGCGAAGGCAACATCGCCAGTAAACGAGTGAATCACCCCAGTTTTCGGCAAAGCTACTGCCGCAAGTGCACTTTCTGTTACTTGATCTGCCTCGCGTGTATGAACAATAATCGGTAGATTCGTCGAGCGTGCGAACTCCGCTTGACGCGCAAAGCGTTCCCGTTGGTCAGCCTCAATCTCTGCACTCCAGCCACGGTGAAAATCAAAGCCGAGTTCCCCAACGGCCACCATCCCAGGCAAAGATTCTAAATTAATCTCTGCCCCCACACAAGACCAGTCGTAGCCACATGCAAAGGGCACACCCGACTCACGCGCAGTACGATTGTTTGTGGCATTTCCCCCAACCGCAAGTACGCCAACTTGCTTACTGGTGGCCTCAAGGATTAATTCAGAGGCCACATCTTCTGGGTCAAAGTGACAGTGCGTATCAATGATTAGCGGGAGCATTCTTAGCCTTCCAAAAACGTGCAGCGCGAATCTCTTGTGCGGCAAAGGTACGGAAGAAGCCTGGACGTAATTCCAAGGTAATCGCACCATTCTGTTCCTGACGAATCAATACGCCACGATAGATAGACGAAGGCGTCTGCACTTCGAAATTGGGTTCAAAGGTTAAGCGCAAGCGAATCGGTTCATTCCCCGAACGCTTCACCATCACCTTTCGCGTCTCTGTGGCATAACCATCAGCCTGGAACGTTAAGACGTGTTCGCCTAAAGGCAAACGCAAGGTTTCATCTGCTGAGGTGAAGGAATTGGGTTCTTTAGGATGGGTCGTTGCGACCTTTTTGCCATTCAGCAACACTTCAACGGTGGCGGGTTGGGTCTGTACCACGACCTCCCCCTGCTGGCGCACCAATTCATACGTTTCGGTGTGTTTCTGTCCAGCCTTCAAGAGGACACTACGAATGATGGTGTCATGATTTTCACACTCCAAGCGTACCGCATAGGTCCCCTCAGAAAGATCTTTGATCGTCATCGGAGTCTGTCCATGACGCAGACCATTAATGTAAATTGTTGCGCCCGTCGGCTTACTCTCAAGTGTAAGTTCAGAGGGCAACTTCCGAAGACGAAGATTGAGCGTCGTCTCCTCTGCCGCATCTAAGTCTACCGTTTGTTCATAGTCATAGTAACTCGGCATCTTCAAGGTCACCGTATGAGCACCTTCCTTTAAGCGCTCAAAGGTCAACGGTGTCACCCCACGAGAAACACCATTCAAAAGCACGGTCGCACCAGAGGGAACAGAGGCCACATTTAAGGTTGCTGAATCCGAAGAAAGCGTCACATCCATCACTTGGGGTTGGGCACTTTCCAAGTTTAAACGCACTGCATGGTCTTCATATCCAGCAGCACGAAAGACAATTCGATAGGCCTTCGGTTCGCTAAAGAAGTAGGAAAAGGGTGTCTCACCCAATTCTTGTCCATCGCACAAAACCTTCGCCGGCACATTGCAACGAAAGAGAACGGGTGTCTGAACAGGCTTTAACTTAAATTCCTCATGGCATCGTTCTGCTGAAGCAGGAAAGATGGTGCGATATTCCGTCACATAGCCTGGACGCGACAAGCGTAACAACGCCGTCTTATTCGGAGGCAACTCCACTTGGAAGAAGGTACCTTCTGCAATAACCTTATGATTGATCGCCAATTGAGCTGCGGGCTCAACCGTTACGCGCAAGGAAGCAGGCAAGACCTCCTCCTGTGCCCGTCCCAACTGAAGCGAAGCGAGTACACAGAGGCAAAGTGCGACCATACCGCATTTCAACGTTTGCATAGCTTAACGCCCTCCCTTTACGTTGCGACGTTGTTCGACTGTCAACAATTTCTCAGAAGCCTGACGATTACGCGCATCCTCACGATCAGGAATCATGCGCATGATTTTTTGCAACTGTTGGACTGCCACATCGTAACGCTGAGTATTCACCGCCTGCTCCACCTGGAAGTGTGCATCTTCATAGCGTTCGCTCAACAAAGCCTCCGCCGTCTGCAATCCATCCGTAAGCGCCTTCACATACGCTGGTTTCGGATTCAAGGTGTCAATCGCAGAAAGGCCCTTCTTGTACGCAACGATGGCCAACCACAACTTGTCATCTCCTAAATCACGTTGCTCCCAATAGCGTTGCGCAATCTCCAACTGTTCTGCCCCCATTTGTTCCAATTCGGCAATGGAATACTGGGCAGCCCAAATGTTCAACTCGTTCGTCGCAAAGAACTCCAGCTTTTCACACACGCTGTCAAACTGTTGATGCGCGATATTTTCAGCAACGCGCGTCCACACTTCAGTTCCTTGCACCACCGTTAAGGTGCGACGACCAAAGGAAACGCCATCTGAACTCCGCTCGGGGAAAAGCAAACCAATCTTCTCTAAGTTGGCCTCTGAAAACAACTTTGCCAAGGCCTTCTTCGCATCATCAGAGAGGACGACCTGCTTTTTAAAGCTACGATCTGCTTCTCCTAAATCATCCACACTCAAGTGTAAGCGATTCTCAATACCGTCATACTTCAAGGAATAACGGAAGAGGTGTTGCTCATCAATCAGAAGTCGTTCGTATTCAAACTCAACCTTCGGGGCTTCTGCCTTCACTTGACGAACGCGTGGCAGTTCTTCTGACTTTGTAAAGTCAAGTGTTAATGCCACCGAAGCCCCCAAGACCAGAATCACCACCGCAATCAAGGGGAAAAGCAAACGCTTGAATTGCCACTGCGTTGGCGCATCCCCAGCATCCTCTTCGCGCTTGAATAATTCAGGCTGAACGGTAGCGGCGTCGCTCTGATTGCTATCGGCGGGCGTCTCCGCCGCCACAACCTTTGTTGGCTCAGGTGCTGGAGGTGGATTCATTTCCTCAGCGGGAGTGGGTGCAGCTCCCTCAGAGGCTTTCAATTCTACGCGCAACTTCGTTGCTCCAATTGAAATCGTATCGCCATCCACTAATGGACGCGAAATACCATTGACCATCTGATCGTTCAAGTAAGTGCCATTGGAAGAATTCAAATCCTCCAAGCGCACACTTGACAATGCCCAAAATAAACGACAGTGCTGACGGGAAAGCTCTTCATCTGCGATACAAATATCACAGACTCTTGAGCGTCCAATGACAGCCCCCTGCTCCAAAACTTGGAAACACTTCCCCAAGTCTGGGCCAGCAATCATGATAAGGGTTAATTTTTCTTCCATAAGCGTTCACTCACCCAATCTCATTAAAACCTCTTATTGCATCATCCAATCCACACGCATTTAGCCATTTGCGATAGGGCACGTTGCGCAAACAATCCGGTGGTTATGACAAAAATCAGAGTAAATCTGCAAAAGTCCCTGCTGACGTAATCCATCTTTGGGACAACCGTCTTTTCGCCCAGTCAGACGCATCCACGTATCACGCATGGGCATTGAAAGATCTTCACCTGGCAAGGCATGCAACTGTCGTTCGCTCAATTCCCCTAATGCCAAGCGATACGGCACAAAGAGATTTAAGGTCACCACCGCAGCGCGTGTGGCTCCCACCAAAGCGATGCGCGAATCAATGTCTGCCTTTAAAAGGTCTGCCGCCTTCACAATTGCCTTCGGCAAATCAACCAATGACAATCCCAACAAATTGGAGAGATGGTGCCAAATGCCAAGCGCACCCGCCAACCGTCTAAAGGGATGATTTTGTGGTCTCACGCCTCTTAAATCCCAAACGAAGGGTTCTGTCGGTGGCTTTACACCACTTGCCCACCACAAATCCCAGAGATCGCGTTGCGACTCATTTAACAAACCTGCCACACGAGCAAGAATGGCGAAGCGGGTCTTGGTTGGGAAGGGTTCCAACAAGGTTAAGGGATACTCTTTCGCAAGGCGACGAAAGGGTTCGGCATTCCGACTGTATCCCATCGTCATCATCAAGCCCTCATAAAAGACTTGCATCGCATTCTCTGCTTGCAACCCCTCTACGAAGCGATTGGTCTTTGCCATCAAACGATAGTATCCCGCTGAAACTAAGGTGCGGTCTAATACTAAAGGCGACTGACTGAAGCGTGCCAAACAGGGGCGTTCAATGCTATGAGCCGACTGAGAGTGTTGGGCGCAAAAGGTGGGGATATCACTGTATTCAGGAAAATTTTGTTCCAGCGCAAGAAGTGGTACCTGCGGTGAAAGCGTCTTTGCAACCGGCGTGGCATACCAAGTTACATGAAGAATGAGCCCGCCGTAAGCCGGATCTTTCGCATGACCATGTACATCCCAGTCTGCTGGACGCACATGCAGCTCCACATTCCCTCTGCGCAATTCCCCACCAATAATGAGAATGGCATCTTGGAAATCTGGTCCATCAGCGTGATTCCAACGCCCCGGCTCAACCACCTCAAGTGGCGTGCCATCGGTCAAACGTAAAGCCTTCTTTTCAAAAGTCTGATGTTGCCAGAGCTGTTGCAGTGAATACTCATTGCCTAACGCAGTCGCTTCCCCTGCCTCATGAAGCGTTTGCGAACCCGCTCGCAAACATTCATATTCAGCAGACCACGCTTTCAATTGTTCCAGAAGCGACATAGAAAAAGGGCTATTTTAGAAGAATCGTCGTTTAGCGAAGAAGAATACGGTCACAATCATGAGTAAGAAAGCAATACCCAAAATGATGCAGAAACCCAGTGCGCCCCACTTCTCTGCATTTGCAAAAGGCAACCATGTATTCATTCCGAAGACCGACGCAATCAACATCGGCACCGTCAAGACAATCGTCATTGACGTGAGGAACTTCATGACATTGTTCAGATTGTTGCTGATAATTGACGCAAAGGCATCTAAGGTGCCCGTCAAAATGTTGCTATGAATGCTTGCCATCTCCAAGGCCTGCTGATACTCAATGCGCACATCTTCAAGCACGTCCAAATCATCTTCGTCAATTTCAAGTTGGCGGGTCGTGCGAATACGGCTCAACAAGATATCGTCTGCCTTCAAAGAGGTCGTAAAGTAAACGAGCGACTTTTCGATATTCAAGAGGCGCATGAGGCCTTCATTGGAGATGGACTCATGGAGTTCCTGTTCCACCATATCTGCACGCTGACGAATATCACGCAAATAACGCAAGTACAAAATCGCAGCATGCCACAACAAATGGAAGGTAAAGCGAAACTTCTGTTCTGGCGGACACACACGGCGAATCTGGTCCAAGAAGGAGGCCGCAATGGGCGTCGAACGATTGCAAACCGTAATCACCGCATTTGAAGTGTGCACCACACCGAGCGGCAAGGTATTAAACGGGTGCAAGTTTTCATCGGGCTCATGATATGGGATATGCACCACGATGAGCACCGTTCCATCATCATCCACATCCATACGAGGACGTTCGTCTCGGTCGAGCGGATCGGAGAGAAATTCACGAGAGACACCGGTCAAGGTCTGAACGCGAAGAATTTCTTCGGTCGAAGGATCGGCCAGATTAATCCAGCACGGCCCATCTGGCGTAACCACTTCACGCAAGCTACCATTGACCCACTGATAAATGGAAAGCATCTTAACATCCCCCCTCTTCTTGCTTGGCATAACGTTCTACCAAGAAGCGCTCATAGTCTTTCATCTTTCGATTATTGATGAAGGTGTACCCTTTGAGCTTCCACAGTTTACGCAGTTTCAAATGCGCGAGGAATAACTTAGCACGACTTTCGGGGAAGGCGCCCTCGCCTTCAATCAAGTTGCCCTTTAAATCAAAGCAGAAATGATAGTAATGCTTATAGACAGAAGAGAGGTCAGCCAAAAGTAAAATCTTGCGGAACCACTTCGGATACCACTTCCGCAAATAGACCCCCGACTGGAAGTCAATCAAGGCAGGCGTATTATCGGGCAGAATCAATACATTCTTCGCATTGCGCGTATCCAAGTGTGTCACATTGCGACGATGCATCGCACACACCAGACGTTCCAAAGCGCGGAAATAAGACAAAGGCAAGCGTGGATAAGCACTCTCTGGCGGCATCTTCCCATGCGCAATATCCGATTCGCGCTGATTATAATCGCCAAAGGTTACACCTTCCAAGAAATCCATCCCAAACGAATACGCATCCACGCGAAACACGTGTTGCGGCACCCCGGGCAACCCCTCCAAACACTTCATCAAACGATATTCATGGCCCGCCATCCAACGGCCCCATGTCCAGCGAATCCACCACGGACTTTTGCGAAAATCCTTAATCACAATCTGCTTTTCAGGCGTATTCACCAGATAAACGCGAGCATTGCCAGCTCGTCCCTTGCTGAGGCAACGGACACCTTCGGCTTCCCAATCTTTTCGAACCACAGGATTAGACATCGCAAAAATCCTTCCATAACCGAGGTTTAAAAACAGTGCATTTTTCAATATCATACCACATTTCCACGCCTATCACACCAAAAGAATGCCTAATCCACCATTTTCAAAGAAGAAAATCACCATTAATTCAAATAATGCTGCACCATTATTTACCCTCACCTGATTGCACTCCGCACAAAACCTAAGAAGTAAACATCACGAAACCGCAAACAATCGCCCCACCTTTGAGCCCCAAAAAACTTTTCGGCAAACTAAACGCTCTTCTTACTCAATAATAAGCGTTTAGACGAAGCCCGAAACAAGCCTTTTCGCTGGAGAAATCCAATGGAGTTAAAAATGAAATCCATTGGAGTTGAAAGTGAAGTCCAATGGAGTTGAAAGTGAAGTCCAATGGAGTTGAAAGTCAAAAGTGCCGATTTCACGCCTTTAAACCTTTATGAAGCGTTCTAAAGTTTTCTATAAAGCAGTAAAAGTCTCTGTTCTATTCAATCTGCGCTACAGTGCTATTCTTCTTGGGAGGAGCGTACGCTTGTTCTGAACGATTTGGAGGATTCAATGAACAGATGACGTTTCACGCTTAGAACTCGTGAATACTTATTGCAACAAGAAACGAGCGGCTGAAGTTAGCCGCTCGTTAAGGAGGTGAGTGATGGTTTAAGCGCAGTTCAATGCGATCGTAGTATCGGCTTATGGCTTCGGCCACACCCAACGCTTTGTGCGATACTCCACGGTGCGCGATTTATCTTCGTCAAGGCATGCGTCTTCTTCAAAAAATGGATAGCTGATGTCAATTTCAGCACTATCAGCCAGACCAGCATGAGTAACCTCTAAACGAAACTTCCCATCTTTCGTTTGATAGTATTCGTTTGCTGCAGACCCTTCCGTCCAATAACGGCAATACTTGATTGCATCGGGAGCGGCAGTGGGGGGCGTCGTACTGTAGTAGAGTGCAATGCGGTGAGCGTAGGTTGTCCCAGATT
>JAGCML010000145.1 GCA_017646485.1 Kiritimatiellia bacterium | reverse complement strand
GGCGCTGATGAGGATGGAGGGGTGGGTGAGTCGCTCTTCATTCCATGTGAACGCAACGTGCGTGGTGCTTGTCTCGGGTGTGATGGGGTGTTCACCTGTTAGGCATCCTGTCGCATCAGTGGTGAGCGTTTCATCAAAGGAGAGTGCGCCATCGGTGTTAGAAATGGAGAGGCGTCCCGTCGCATTTGGGCTGGGAACAAAGGTGTTTTTTTCGGAATCAAAGTGTGTGACAATCACTTTCCAGCGCATGGTGTCACCCGCGTGATACCAAGGACTGTCGGTAACGAGTGCAACGCGCGTCTCAGGCGCCTCTTTTTTCACTTCCCTCGACGAGGAATGTCCGTAGAAATTCCCATGTTGAAGGGAGTGCGTTTCGCCGCGCGCGGAGATAAGGACGTTTTCACAGGTGTCATGGTCGGGAAGGTCTTGAAGCGGAATCATCCCATTTGCATCGGAGGTGAAGGAGGTCCCTTGAATGGTGATGGGGGTGTTTGCAAGGGGTTCGTACGTTGTGGAGTCCGCAAAATAAAGGAGACCTGCGTAACCATAATGGAACGGGGTGCGTGTGCCATCCTTCGTGGACCATCCTTTGGGGGTGGGAGTCTTCTTTGGATCGCGGATACGTGTCACCGTGAAGGAGGAGACGGTGAGCGACGTAACGTTAACAACGGGATAGGACTGTAGGTTGCCAACCGTGGTCCATCTTAGAGAATACTCGCCAAGGGGGAGCTCGGGTAATTCAATCTCCGTGGTCATCCAAGCATAGGGGTGGGATGGCGGAGGAAGCTTAAAGACCTTTTTTGTTAACGGAGGAGTGCTTGAATAGTCATAATCATCTTTGTAAATCTCTACCGTAAGGCGCTCCATATTGCGGTAACGAAGTGTGCCCTTAAAGGGCTTCGGTGGCGTTAAATTGGGGATGTCAGAAAGGTCAAACGTTGCAAGGCGCAACTCATTAAGGTCCAATTGAGCGCGCACTTTCGTCGTATAGTCTGTGGCGCGTTCAACAATCTGTGCGAGGCAGTTAGCCTTTTGTTGAAGTTCGTGGTCGGCGGTATAGGTCTTTGCCTCTTCTGCGAGCATGAGGGCCCAGAGGGTGTCTGGCCATGGCTTGGATTCGCGCAATGCAATCAGAGCCTTACGGTCGGGCCATTCTTCGGAGTAATGCTCAAGTTCTTTGAGTGCCATGTATCCCTCAAGTGTCCAATCGCCACTGGCATTGGCAATGGCAAGAATCTGGTCAAAACGTTCATCTCGCATGCCGATGAGCCGGTGATTCTTAAAGGGTGGCAACTCAGGAATGAGGTATAAAATGGGTTGGTTGGGCCAACGTGGAAGTTCGGTTTTACGAAAAACTGGGAAGGAATCCCACGGTAGATTGGGGTTAGCGGCCAAAAAGTTAAGGTCTTGTTCAAGGCGTTTTTCAATGAGATGGATAACTTGAAGACGGGTCCATAAATGCGAAGCAACCGTCTCGTCGGGGAGATCTTTTGGGGAGTAGTTGTATTCAAAAGTCTCAAGCCCCTCAGACAAGAGAAGCGTTAGGTAGAGGTGAAGATAGGGCGCATCCTCAGGCGTTGCAGCTTTCTCCAATTCGCGAGCGCGGTCAATCGTGAGGAAAATCCCCTCGTCCTTCTCACGGGAGGTCGCCTCAGACTGTAAAATCGCACGCCAATCTGCTCGAACCCAACTCGCAAAGAGTCCACAGAAAAGAAGTAATACAATTGATCTCATTGTAAAGTCCTCAAGTTCAAACCATTGTTATCCTAACATATTCTTTTCACTTCTTCGGCCCATTGTACTATTTTCTAAGATTTTCTAAACAGGTCTAAAAAGTCCCCGGCAAAAAATTGTACTATTTAAGATTTCATTCCGAGAGGAAATTTCCCCTTTAAAGTGTTGGCCCGTAAAGATTTTGTAGTGCTTAAATAGGGTTTACGCTTTGAATTTCTCACAATACAGGGGTGTTTTCTTAAAATTCTTACTGGGAAGCGAAGGGAAAACGCGCTACAATAGTGTTCATTTGATATTCGGCAGAAGCGGTGAGGTAGAACGTATTATGCAATACAGTGATGTGACTTCAGACTCTCGTAAGGTAACGCCTGGGGCTTTGTTTGTCGCCATTCCGGGGGTGAAG
>JAGCML010000144.1 GCA_017646485.1 Kiritimatiellia bacterium | reverse complement strand
TCTTCAATCATCTTACGAATTTCTTCTTCAAAACGCGGAATCGGCGCCATACGCCACGCCTCGCCTCGTGTACGAAGAGCATCACGAACGAGTTGGTTTTGAATGTTCAAATAGCGAATTTTACGTTTGGAAACAAACTGCTGTAAGAAATCATCCCCGCGCAATGCAAGGGGCATGTTTCGTGGGTCAGGACGAATCAATGCATAATTCTCGTCAAAGAGTAAGTCCACACTCTCTGCAATTTCAGCATCCACCTCTGCATCTGTCAATGGAGGCTCACCGCGTTCTTCACGTCGGCGATTCAGCTCCTCAATGAAGGCCATGCGTTGCATCGCATGAATACCCTTCATCGTCACGAATCCTGGCGTACGCAAGAAGATCGTGCCGATTCGAGAGGCCAACATCCCTTTAGCATCACGCGCAAAGGGTTCCGGCCCGATTCGAATAATGCCGCAATTCTGTTCTGACATAGTTACACCTGAAGCGTTCGTACCGCTGCTTGATAGGTATTCTCAAGCAACATCGTAATGGTCATTGGACCCACACCTCCAGGCACAGGGGTCAACTTCGAAGCAACCTGTGCCACACTCTCAAAATCACAGTCGCCACACAGACGATAGCCCGTCTTTGTCCCTTCGCAAGGCACACGATTCACGCCGACATCAATCACCACAGCGCCGGGCTTTACTATATCACCCGTCACCGTGTTGGGACGGCCAGAAGCGACCACCAAAATATCCGCTTGGCGCGTAAAGGAAGCCAAGTCACGCGTCCCCGTATGACACAAGGTCACTGTAGCATTGCCACCAGGAGCCTTACGTGCCAATAATTGTGCAACCGGCTTACCCACGATATTGCTACGCCCAATCACCACGGCATGTGCACCCGCCGTTTCCACGCTAGAACGCAAAAGCATCTGAATAATACCATTCGGGGTGCAGGGCAAGAAGCAGGGTTCGCCAATCATCATTTTACCGACATTCACTGGCGTAAAGCCGTCCACATCCTTTTCAGGCGCAATCGCACGAATCACTTCAGCCTCATCCAAGCCCTTAGGAAGGGGCAACTGGACCAAAATACCATGCACTTCTGGCATCGTATTCAAGCGTTCAATCACAGCAAGTAATTCTTCCTGCGTCGTTGATGCTGGCAAACGGATGTCTTCAGAATGCATTCCAGCCGCTGCAAGAGCCTGCTCTTTCGCGGTCACATAGGACCGTGAAGCTGGGTCATCCCCCACAAGGACTACGCCCAAACCTGGAACTACGCCAGTTTTTTCCTTCAATTCCGCCACCTTCTGGCGAATCTCTTCGCGCATTGTCGCAGCGAGCACCTTACCGTCAATTAATTCTTCAGCCATACTAAAATATCTCCATAGCATTGCATTCTTACCTATAAGGTAGCAAATAATAGTCTTTCATGCAAGGAGATTTCACGTCTTAAAACCCGAAAACACGGCATTTCGCATACAAATTGACATCGTCTTTCTTCGTCCTCACCACCCCTGCCCCCTTGCCACCATTCCGCTATCCATAATAAATCCTTATTTCACAACACATTTAAGAAAGACCGCCTCGCATACCATCCGGATTAAACACGTCAAATCAATCATGCGCCGCGTCCTCATTTTAAAGCACCTCAAAAGAAAAATACAGCGAGCGCAACATCTCAAACGGCATTTTTAGATAGAGATGCGCACGCTGCACAGTAGCGCACGTTGCAATTGATTTTCAAGAAAATTCCCCAAACGATTTCACCATTGCGTGCGTCAGAGAAGGTACGCCCCTCTTTTCACAACTCATAAACCCACTTTTCAATAGAAAAAACTTGCGTAAAAACTTCGGAATGTGATAGGATGTTTACAAGTGAGGACGGTATTGGGCTGTCCAAACAATGACAACTTTCTTCAGTTAACTAAGGAAAAAGACATGAAGACACAACTCAAGCAAGGTTTCACGATGATCGAAATGCTCGTCGTTATCGTGATTATCGGTATTTTGGCAGCCTCCCTCTTTGGTCCTGTGACCAACTTCATGCTTCAGGGTAACCTGACGGGTATGATGGGTAATGGCCGCAAGGTCGTTCAGGCAATCAATGCTGCAGACGTCTCTGGTCGTTTCGCTGGCTATGCATGGCCCTCTGACGACTACGAAGAAAGCGCACCGCCCGCAAATGAACGTCCCGCAGGTCCTGACGTTTACAAGAAGTTCTCCACCACCGCCGAATACTTCCAGGAAGCACTCTATGTGACCGAAGGTGATGTGAAGAAGCGCAACCGCTTGAAACTCCTCAAGGACATCGAACCCTCCGCTATCGCTGGCCAGGGTGTGACCACCGCTTCGGGCACCACGATCAACGACACCAACTGCGCTTGGGCACTCGCTAAGAACACCTCCAATGCTCCTGCAAAGGCTCCTGTGTTCGTGACGCGCAACGTCAACGTGACCCAGTTGGTCGGTTTGGCTGGTAACGACGTCTCCTCCGACGTGGA
>JAGCML010000143.1 GCA_017646485.1 Kiritimatiellia bacterium | reverse complement strand
TGCGCACCGAAGAGGATTTGAAGGTGCGTCAGCCTTTGGCAAAGTTGCACGTGGCCAGCGTGAATGCTGCATTGCGTGAGGCATTGATGGGTTATGCAGACATCGTGCGTGAAGAACTCAATGTGAAGGAAGTCTCCTTCGGCAATGATGAAACGCAACTCGCCAATCTCTCGTTGAAGGCCGACTTCAAGAAGTTGGGCCCGCGTTTTGGCGCAAAGATGAAGGCCGCCGCTGCAGCGATTGCCGCCCTCTCTGATGTGGAAGCGGCCGCCCTTGCACGTGGTGAAAAGGTTACTGTGGCAATTCAGGATGAAACGGCTGAAATTGGTCCTGAAGATGTGGTGATTCGTCGCGAACCTCGCGAAGGTCTCGTGGTGGCCGCAGAGGGTGACATCGTGGTGGCACTCGAAACAGACCTCACGCCTGCACTCGTGGCAGAGGGCTTGATGCGTGAATTCGTCTCGCGCGTTCAGGCACTTCGTAAGGAAGCAGATTTGGAAATTACCCAACGCATCGAAGTGCGTGTTTCGGGTGATGACGAAGTTACCGCCGCTTTGGAAGCTTGGCAAGACACCATCTTGGAAGAAGTGCAGGGTGATGCATTGCTCTTCGGTGAAGGCATCGGTGACCCCATTGATTTGAATGGGCACGAGGTTTGCATCACGATTGAAGCACTCTAAGACGAGGTAAACCGCAAAAGACCGCCTGAGACATTCGCTAACATGAATGCGCTCAGGCGTTTTTTATAGCAGTTGATTACTCGGGCTTAAATGGATGAAGGAATGAAGACAATGTACGATATTATAATTTTAGGAAGCGGCCCCGCAGGATGTACCGCCGCACTTTATACCGCACGCGCAGGCTTTAAACCCTTGGTGCTGGAAGGGATGCAACCCGGTGGCCAGCTCACGCAGACGACAGACATTGAAAACTTCCCAGGCTTTGAACACGGCATTAATGGTTTTGAACTCGTGACCACGATGAAGGCACAAGCCGAGCGCTTTGGCGCAGTCTTTGAAATGGACGAATGCCTGAGCGCAGACTTCTCTGGGCCCATCAAGAAATTGGAAACCATGGTGAATGGTACGCTTGAAGCGCGCGCAGTGATTCTTGCGACCGGCGCCTCGGCCCGTTGGTTAGGCTTGCCGAATGAACAACGTCTCATGGGGCGTGGCGTCTCTGGATGCGCCACCTGTGATGGTGCCTTCTTTAAGGATAAGGAAGTGGCGGTTGCAGGCGGTGGTGACACGGCCTGTGAAGACGCACTCTTCTTGGCAAAACTCTGCTCCAAGGTAACCTTGATTCACCGTCGTGATACGCTGCGTGCCAGCAAGGTGATGGCCGATCGTGTATTGGCATCGGAAAAGATTGAAAAGGCATGGAATAGCACTGTTGCAGATGTTTTGGATACAGACGGGAGCGTCTCTGCGGTTGTCTTGCGCGATACGCAGACTGGCGAAGAACGTACCCTGCCAGTGAGCGCACTCTTTGTTGCCATTGGTCACACGCCAAACACCAGTTTCCTCAAGGGCGCAATTGACTTAGACGAACAAGGCTACATCCGCACCAATGGCGTGAAGACCTCTGCAGAAGGCGTCTTTGCCGCAGGCGATGCACAAGACCCCGCCTACAAGCAAGCCATCATCGCAGCCGGCTCTGGCGCTATGGCCGCCCTCGAAGCCGAACGCTACCTCCTGCACTAAGGCGTAAGAGGCGCTTGCTAAAACAAATCAGCCAGCGTTTGCTGGCTGATTTGTTTTTATAGGTAAGGTCGTTTTAGCGATTACATACGCGTATCAAGGGATTTACCTGTTTCAATGTGATGGAAGTCGGGCAAATAGTTCTTGAGGATTGCGACGATATCTGCCTTGGTAGCATCACCACGATTGAAGGTGTCACGCAGGCGTGTGAAAATGGATTCAATTTCATCAATGGGGCGCGTGGTCGTGTTATTGACGATGCCCAGATTGATGAAACGGTCTTCATCCTTTGAGTCGGAGTCTGTGAAGAACTCTTCAAAGGTTTTTTCTCCGCTGGTATTGCTTTCAAAGAATTCGCATGGATAACCCGCAGTAAGATTTTCCATGGCAACTTTGGCCTCGGTAGAGGAGGCGCAGGGGTGACAGCCTAAGCCCATTTCGTCCAACATTGCCTTTACAATGATGTCAAAAGGAATCATGTCCGTTTCAGGAGAGAGCTTGGGATAGACGATGTCACCGCTATTTGCCATCACGGAAGCAAAGAGACAGAGCTCGCCAGATTCCACGGGGCTGACGAAATAACGGCGAATGCCGAGCGGGCAGGAGAGGGGTTGCTTCTTTGCGATGCGATTTAACCAACCCAAAGGAAGCGAACCGTTTGAGAATGCGACATTCGCAAAGCGTGCAGTCTTAATCGGCAAACGCTTTGCGTAAGCCATAATCGTCTCTTCCATCAACTTCTTGGTAGCGCCCATAATATTGACGGGATTTGCGGCCTTGTCTGTGGAAACACAGAAGAATGCTTCTGGCGGATTCTCAATGAGTAAATCGAGGAGCTTTTTCGCCATGAATGCATTGGTCTCACACATCGCCTCAATGGAGAAGAGGTCACGTTCTGCTCGGACATGCTTACGTGCGGCGAAGTTCGCAACAATGTCAAATGGCCCAGCTTTTTTGAAGAAGCGAGCAAAGAGGTCACTGCCCAAATCAATGGGTTCAGTGATGTATTCTTCGGGAATTGTGTAGTCAGAAGAGGCGCGTAAATCGCGGGTTAATTCCGTGAGCGCATTCTCGTCAATATCCACCACGACCATTGCGGCGGGCTTAAAGTGACGTAATGCGGCCTTGACATAGTTGGAGCCAATGGTGCCAGCGCCACCAATGACTAAGATGCGTTTGCCATCAATGCGTTCATGAAGCGTATCTGCATGGCGGAGATAGTCCGCTTTGAGCAACGATTCTTCGCGATGTGTAACGTGTTTGCCGATGAATTGTTCAATATCAAACGTAAGCATTTCAAACTCCTTTTAGTTTTTGGTGGGCAACCCTTTAAACCACTTGGTTACGATTGAGCTTTCGGGGAAGAGGACCACCCATGCGGTTGCGAAGATCAACTTAATGTCAGTCCAGAAACTGATGTTTTCCAGATACCACATTTCTAAAGCACCCTTGTAGGGGGCAATTTCTTGGGCATAGCAAACATCTGTGGGGAGTTTAGAGTTGGTCAAAATTGCTTCTTCATCACGAAAGACGATACTGCCGATGCCTGTCAAACCCGGACGGACCGTATAGATACGAGCTTTGACCTCATCGGAATAAGGTGCAAATGTTTTGTCAACTAACGGACGCGGTCCAACGATAGACATGTCACCAAGGAAGATGTTGAAGATTTGCGGAATCTCATTGATTTTGGTTTTACGCAAAAACTTGCCGAAGGGGAGCACGCGAGGGTCGCCTTGCGTGGTATGAAGGCCGCCACTCATTGATGGAGAGTCACGCAACATAGTGGCGAACTTCCAAATCTTGAAGTTCTTGTTGTTGAGTCCAATGCGAATCTGTCCGTAGAAGATGTCATGTTCACCCGTACATTTGAGGATAATCATCACAGGAATGAGCAAGGGCGAGAGTAATAGAATGGCAATTCCCGAAAGGGTAATGTCCATCGCGCGCTTAATAAATGGATAGAGTTTCATGGTGTAATACTTTCTTTAAATGCATTGAGCGTAGTGAGAAGACCTGTTTCGGCAGAGATGGGCATTTCCTTCCAACCGAATGCTTGCTTGAGCGCAGTATTATCCAGAAGCGAATCTTCAGTCAACTTCTGTAAGCGTTCGGTATTGAGCGGAAGATGAAGCACATCGCCGACCTTTGCA
>JAGCML010000142.1 GCA_017646485.1 Kiritimatiellia bacterium | reverse complement strand
GCCACCGCTTATCCGTTAAGCTTCGTCTCAAGAAGCGAGGAGCTTAGTGTCTCATCTTCTGATAAGGCAAGGTCACGAAGAAGATGGCACCGAGGATATTGCCAATCGTGACAAAGAAGAGGTTATTCAGATAACCCAAAAGCGACACTTCGGGACCTGCGGCATTCACTAATGCGATACCAATGATACTCATATTAGCGATACTGTGTTCGAATCCGCAGACCATGAAGATGAGGATACACCAAATCGTCATAATCAACTTACCCGATTCGCTCTTCATCCGCACGCCACACCAGATGGCCAAACAGACGCAGATATTACAAAGGATACCACGCACCACCATCTCAATGGGACCAAGCGCAACCTTTGAAGAGGCAATCTGATGGAAGTACGCCACCACATCGGGCACTTCATTTGCACCAGAAACCACATAAAGACCGATTAAAATCCACGTACCCAAGAGATTGCCCAACCAGTTGACCAACCACAAGAGGCAGGCCATACGCCACGAGATCTTCTTTTCCCAAGCAGCAGCAGAGAGCACTAAGTTATTGCCCGTGAAGAGTTCGCAACCCGCCATGACAGCGAGACTGAGCGCAGACGAGAAGGCAATTGCCGCCATAATCTTGGAAGCAGATCCCATGAGCGGCGTCAACAATCCCCCGATGCTCAAAGCCACCATGCTACCAAAGGTGATGAACATCCCCGCCACCATTGACGAGATAATGTATCCACGAGGATTACGGAAATAGAGCGAAATTTTAGCTAAGGCAGAACCACATAAGCGGCGATAAGCATCACAATACATTCAAGTCTCCGAAGTAAAAGGACGACAAACGGTTGTTCCAATTAAGATAACATCTTTCCCCCACAATCGCAAGCACCTTTTCTTCCCACCCCCCTTCATCAGCCCTCCGCCACGCCCCCATCCTGCGGAAAAGTGGCAAACTTCTCTCAAAAAAGTGCGGAAAAGTGGCAAAACTCTCCTAAAAACCTGCGGAAAAGTGGCACAAAGAGCCTAAAAAAGTGTGGAAAAGTGGCAAATGATATGCTAAAATTGTGCGGAAAAGTGGCAAGCATACAAATAACTCATTCAAAATCATTGTGTTACGAGGTGTCGAATGAATCGAAAAATGATGACCGAATTAAACGCTTGGCGTTTAACACCCAATCGTAAACCGTTGATTCTCCGTGGCGCAAGGCAAGTTGGGAAGACATGGCTATTAAAAACTTTCGGCAACACCTATTTCAAACACGTCGCCTATTTTTCCTTTGATCGAGATGATAAACCACAAATAGCATTCATCAATAAAGACCCCAAACGCATCGTAGAACAATTATCTTTGCTCTCCGGCACCCCTATTATTGAGGGGGAAACATTACTCATCCTCGATGAGATTCAAGAATGCCCCAATGCATTAAACGCACTCAAATACTTTTGCGAAGAGATGCCCCAGTTACACGTCGTTGCCGCGGGTAGCCTCTTAGGCACCTTCCTTGCAAAACCCGCCGCATACCCTGTGGGAAAAGTGACCATTAAAGAGATCGTGCCGATGGACTTTGAAGAATTCATCGCAGCGCTTGACCCTGACCTTACCACAATCTACACAAGCGAGATTTCAACCCTCATCGAGAATCTCCCTCTCTTTCATCAACGGCTACTTGACCTCTACCACCACTATCTTCTCATTGGCGGAATGCCAGAAGCGGTGAAGTGTTGGTGTGCCACCAAATCCCTCAAAGAGGTTCAAGAGATCCAAGACAACCTCATCACCTTCTACGAAGGCGATTTTGGCAAGTATTTAGACGGACTTCATGCGGCACGTGTTTTGATGGTCTTCCGCAACCTTGTGCCGCAATTAGCCAAGGAGAACGAAAAATTTATCTATAGCGCAGTCAAGGCAGGTGGCCGTGCGCGTGAGTTTGAGGTGGCCATTGAATGGGCCATCTCTGCGGGGTTATTTATGCGTGTATTCAACTTAAGCAAACCCGAATGTCCCCACCAAGCTTTTGAAAAACTCAACTGTTTTAAGCTCTTCTTCTTTGATACAGGCCTTCTCTGCCGCATGGCGCGTGTTTCCGTAGCACAAATTATCACGACCGAAGACTTCCAGTTTAAAGGCCCCCTAACCGAGAACTACATCTTACAACAACTCTCCCCATGCGCTGAAGCCCCGTTGCATTACTACTCCATTTCCGAAAGACACGAACTTGACTTCATGCTACAACACAAAGGTCATCCCATCCCAGTGGAAGTCAAAGGCGGAAACAATGTCTCTGCACGTAGCTTAAAAAATTATATTGAAAAGCACGCACCGAAAATCGCCCTTCGATTTTCAGAAAAAGGATTTGAGATTCGCAATCCACTCATCTCAGTTCCCCTCTACCTTGCACCGCGGTTGAATGAGGTGCTTGATTATCTTGAGGGGAAGTAAGTGTCAACCGTGTGGGATGCCGTTTAGAGGCGCAGGGTCTGGAAGAGGTCGGTGGCGATGAGGGATTCTTGGCCATGCATCACCACCGCGCGATCGCCGGCAACCGCATGATGGAAAACGCCTAAGCAGGCCGCATCTTCAGTGCCTAAGCCGCGTGCTAAAAGGCCAACAATTATGCCTGTTAAGATATCCCCTGTGCCGGCGGTGGCCATGCCTGGATTGCCACCCATGCAGAGTTGAACT
>JAGCML010000141.1 GCA_017646485.1 Kiritimatiellia bacterium | reverse complement strand
GGCTACGCTTCGCTTACCCCCGGCTGTGAACTGTCGCCCTTTCAGGGCTTTACAGCATCTTACAAATTTCCCTCTGTAAGTGATAGCTGTAAACTGTCGTCCCTTTGAGGCTTATCTATTACAATTCGCTATAATTGTGCCGTCTTTTTGATATCAAAGGATTTATTAAAAAGACGTCCTACAAGGGCGGCCGCCCTTGTAGGACCGGCGTAAGAGCGATCAGGGCTTATCTGGTGGGTGATAGATAAAATCAAAAACGCCAACACATGCCTCTTTTCAGAGCCCTAAAAGGGCGACAGATGATAGACGGGGGTAAGCGAGTGAAACGAGCGTAGCCCCCGGTTCATTAGGTAGGCGTAGCCTGTACCGAGCGAGCTTGGCTCGCCCCGCGAAGCGGCCCTCAGTGTCATCCGTCGTCCTTACTTCCTGCGCTCTGTGGGCGAGGGTACATTTATAGGGCTTACATTGAATGATGAATAATAATTCTTTCATTCGCCACGTTAGCTATTCGTAGATGCTCAAGGATAAGGCACGGAGATGTGCTCGTAGGTAACAGGGATTGCGCGCCTTGAATTCCTCCAACACTTTTAAAGTGCGTCTGCTTCTGAGATGGCAACAATAAGCGCCTGTGATTCGTACATCTGAATCACAGGCGCTTATTTGTCACAGCAAGCATTATGTCGCGATTAGAAGTCTTCTTCGCCGCGCAAATAGGGATTATGCTTTAATTCCCAAGCGATGGTCGAAGGCTCCTCGTGACCAGCAAGAACGGTTGTCTCTGGGGCCAAAGTTTCGGCCAAGAACTTCAAAGAACGATTCAACTGCAAGAACGAGCCGCCCGGTAAGTCTGTACGACCAATCGAGCCTCTGAAGAGGGTGTCACCCGTAAAGCAAAGGGATGAACCGTCTTCACGTTCAATCAAAATGCACTGACCGCCAGGTGTATGGCCAGGCGTGTGCAACAAGCGCGCCGAAATGCCACCGCAAGTGTAAGCGTCGCCCGCCATTACCAAGGTTTCAGGACGCTTCTGATGCATGTAGAAGGGGGGATATTGGTTAAAGGCATGGGTAAATGCCCACTCCACATCCTCTTCACGCATCACGACAGGCAACTGTGGCCACTTCGTCAACAAGGTATCTAATGCGCCAAGGTGGTCAAAATGTCCATGGGTTAAAAGGATAGAGACGGGTTCAAGGTGGCGATTCTCTAATTCGGCAATGATCTCCTCCGCATCTGTACCGGGGTCAATAATCCATGCCTTCGAATCTTTCCAAACCAAATAACAATTTTCCCCAAGGGGGCCCGTGACAATCGGATAAAACTCAATCATTACGCATTCCTTTCAAATCAATGTTTACGAACCTGAAAAACGGCGAGCAGCAATCAGTGCCCCCAGTTCAAGCATTAGAAAAACTGACAAAAATTGGATTAGATAGGTATCATACATCGATAGGCACCAGACACATTGCAAAGGGATTAAGAAACGGATCAACCCTGCAACCAAGGCCGGCACCTTATGGCGTCGCAATAAAAACAACACCATCGCTCCCGCCACAAGAAGAGGAAGCCACCAAATCCCACGGTCATACCACGCAAATACGGGCAACAATGACAATGTCATCAAAGGCGCAAGCATACGAATGCTACCGACCTTTACGCCAGGTTTCGCTTCGTTTTTCGCAATGACTGAAACCAAAACGATATAAGCAGTAAAAAATAAAAAAGCCCAAATAAAGTGCGTAGGGAGCGGGGCCTGATGAAGCGGCCATGAAGCTGCTAAGCCAAGGTAGATATTTAAGCCTCGGCAAACACCCATCGTGATGACGCCAATCCACGGCAAGTGTTTCGCAAGCAAATTGTAGAAAAGAATCGTCCCCGTTAAAACAATCGCAATCGGATAGCCTGTCCAAGACGCAAAAATACCGAACACAGCCAACAAGCAGGCAACGAAAAAGACGGCGTATCGGCTGACTCGACCCGAAGGAATTGGACGCTGGGGGCGTTCCTTTGCATCAATTGATGCATCAAAACAGTCATTCCAAAGTAAACCTGCGGCGTACAAACAAAGCGAGGCAACAATCGGTAAGAACGGCACACCCCCACGCATACCGCCCAAACACCAGCCCAACAAGATATCGCCAGGGACAGTAAAAAGGTTTGGCAATCTGAGCAATTCTGCCCAGACACTCCACTTCGCCTTTTTTAATACGCGCTGTGCTCGCTTCATGCGTGGTGTAGATAAATAAAAGACCCCGAAGCAAAAAGACATCGGGGTTTGAGCAAAGAGAATCGTGCGTTACCAAACAATTTCACGCGATTCAAAGACGGGGCCATCCACGCAAACGCGTGCCAGCATCTCGTCACCTACCGCATCCTTGCGAATCTTTTGAACGCAAGCAAGGCAAGCACCGACGCCGCAAACCATGTGTTTATCTAAGGAGAGCCATCCCTTAATGCCATGCTGAATTGCACGATCACCGACCGCATGCAACATACCATCTGGGCCACAGGCATAGAGTTCGGCCTGAGGATCAGCCACCAATGCAGCATCCAATGGCAACGTGACGAGACCCTGTTCGCCGAGCGAGCCATCCTGCGTGGCGATACGCACTTCCCAGCCAAGCTCCTTAAAGCGTTCCGTTTCAAGAATGTCGGCAGCGGTGCGACCACCCACAAAGAGAATGCCCTTTCGTGGCAAGCGCGTCGCAAGGAACCACAAGGGGGCGACCCCATAGCCACCACCCACCAAATAAGGCGTACCCGAAGGCGTTAAGGGGAAAGGCTTACCAATCGGGCCGAGAATATTCAACTTTGTACCTACAGTCAAAGTCGCGAGACGCTGCGTGCCATAGCCCACGACTTTGTAAAGCACATAGAGTTTGCCCGTGGCCTTATCTGCGTCATAAATACTAAACGGACGACGCAGTCTGGAAGCTTCCAAAGAAGGGATTTGCACATGAACAAACTGGCCTGGTTGTGCCACCTCTGCAATCGCAGGTGCATCAAAGGTCAAGACATTATAGCCTTGAGCTAAAGGACGAATATCAATCAATGTAGCAACAGTATCTTGCATAATCATACTACTCCTGAATTTCAGCAGGCTGACTTGTCGGAGACTCTAAAAGGTCTTCATTAGAAGATTTTTTTGCTCCAGTGGTATCAGTCCCACGTTCTAATGCTAAATAGCGAGGCTTTGTTTGAAGTGCGCGAATGACTTGATTCACAGTGGACGCCGCATTCATCTGCCCTTGCTTCGTTAAATCAGACTTCAATGTCTCAAGCTGAGAAAGATAGTGGTGATACACTTTACGCTTTTCATTCTCGCAAGATTCCATGACGGAACGACGTTGTTGCAAAAAGGTCTCTTGCATCTGATTCAACTCTTCTGGGAATTCAACCACATCCTCAAAGCGGAGTTGATTCGTTTCCTCAAAGCGAGCCAACTCAGCAGAGGCGGCCTCCCATGCATTGAAGTTGCCTGACTGACGGAAGGATTCCATCAAGGTACGCAAGGCAGCTAAATACTGTTGCGGCCAATCCCCCAACGATTCCGAAGCTTCACGATCCAAACGGTCTAATTCAATTCGCAAAGTATCACGAATATTGGCAATCTTCTCTAATTCTGGCACCGAGGCAACAGAAGGAATGGTTGTACTCGAAAGCGCAGGTGTCGCACTTCCCAACTTCGCCAATGTCGCTTCGCTTTCAACCACGACAGGAATCTGCTTGACGCGTTGCAATTCTGCGCTGATTTTTCCGGCGATTTCCATTTCGCCTTTTTGCGTATAACTCTTACGCAAATCGTCCAGTACCGCCATATACTTTTTCGCAGCGCCCACAATCTGACGCGCCAAAATGGCGACCTGTTCCTCGCGAATCAACATCATCGTACGCTTCAGCAGGCCCAATTCCTCAATATCGGTCTCTCGTGGTTCGCCGATTTCATTCTTTTGAACATACTCTTCCAACGCCTTTTCCACAGAGATAACGCCTTCGTAATTGCCCTCATGCTGAACCGTGCGGCGCAATTCTGCAAGGCCTTGACGATATTGCAACAGCAACTGAGATTCCTGTTGCTTTCGACGCATGATAAATTCGTTTAACGTTGTCTCAAAGACCGCGCGCTTTTCTTCTGCGCCCTGCGGAAGATGTTCGCGCGGGGCTTCTGCCAATGCCACCTTTTCCACTAAGGGGAAGTAGGTTTCTATCGTCGATCCTTTATCACATAAGCCAATGTAACTATTGTAAAGGGACGAAATCCCCGGAATCGCAGCAACGGCACGTACTGGCATATAGAAAACGCGTAAAAAGGTGCCGAACGGCTCCTTCTTTAAGCATCCAACAAGCGGAAGCGAAAAGAGATAGAGTAAGGCAACTGAAACACCTACAATCCACCAATACTTCCGATGCACTTGACGCGAATGCGCTACCAACAACTCACTCACATCTTGAAATTCAGGTAAATTCCCATATTTCAATGCCAATGCACTCGCCAACTTTTTCGCTGTTAGCCAATCGTGGCTTCGCACACATTGACGGATTCTCGCCAAATCACGTCGCAAGATCTTACCTGGAATTTCGCGCAACTCTTCTTCATACACCGAAGCGTCTTCGTTCAACAAACGAAACTCCTCGATAAAAGCTTGAGCGCGTTCGTAGTTTTCAGCCTTCAGTTCATTGGGAATCAGTGCGGCCAAACGGTTGCGACGCGCCACGCGACGTTCTGCTTTTTCCACCCGTTCGCGCGCTTTCATCAACATCTTACGACCTGTTGGCCCCGCAGGCTCAAAGCCATGCAATCGTCCAGCGATTGAGGCGATACGTTCGAAATGACGCTCTTCCCATGCGGTTTCAATCATCTTGCGAATAGAGTCAACGTGCTCATACATGCGGCAATTCGCACCGCATGCCGAACAATACTGTTGGCCAACGAAGACCTCTGATCCGCATTCCTTGCACTGTTCACTGCCATCCCACCCACACTCAGCACAGAACTTCGTACTAATGGGATTAACCGCATCACACCATTTACAACGCCACGAGGTCTTAATCGTCGGTGCGACCGTGCGACCATGATTCGCAGCTTCAGACAATGCGCGAACAAAATCCTGCGCCGAACGATAGCGCTGCTCGCGTTCAGTCTCCATGCTGCGGCGTAAGACCTCACGCAAGAATACCGGCACATCCTGTTCGCGATAGTAGCGGGGATTGCGTCCCGTCAGCAAGAAGTAGAAGACGGCGCCCATCGAATAGATGTCAGCTCGGACATCACTCGTCGAGGCATCTTGTTCCAACTCAGGCGCCGAATAGCCCAAACTAATCAACTTTTCGCCTGGCGCAGTCAAATCTTCCACATGCGTAATGCCCGTCTGTGGCGTAATACGAGCCAGCCCAAAGTCCACCAACTTGGGTTCTGGTGTGGGGTCTAATAAAATGTTTGCCGGCTTTAAATCTCGATGAATCACACCGCAACTGTGCGCATACACCATCGTGCGGGCGATTTTCAGAATCATCGTCAAAGCCTCTTCGGCAGTCATCGGCCCATTTCTGGAGATAAAGTACTCCAGCGTCATATTCGGTGGCGGACGCGGATTGGTGTCATCTTGGTGAACCACTTCCGTTCGCGCAGGCCCCGAAACATATTCCATGACAATGTAAGGGCCTAAGACATCTTCACCTAAAGCGTAAATGTGAACAATGTAGGCGTGATTCAATGCCGCTACAGCACGCGCTTCATGCAAGAAGCGAGCGCGCAGCACAGGGTCTGCAAGCGACTTATCATTTAAACGTTTAATTGCGACATAACGCCCTAATCGTCTATCACGCGCCAAATAGACGACACCCATCCCGCCATCGCCAATTTTTCCGCAAATGGCATAATCATCCGACGGACTTCCAGTATTCGCGGGGAGCTCATTGAGGCTCTCTGGAGAATCAGGACGAATCACAACGGTTTTATTTGACACATCTGGATTAGCAGATGCGCTGACTTCTGTTTTCGGAATCACCGAAGTTTCTTCTTCTTCTGACATGATCACGCCTCCGAATAACTTTAAGGCTGTCGTTGGAAGGTTGTGGGGTCTTGAGGAATAATATCAAAATCTGGCTTCCAATGAGGGGAAGCAGAATAAAAAGCCATGGGCGTGTCGTGCGTAATGGCCTCAATGACAGACTCCGAGAAACCATCTGCGCGCAGACGATTGACCACCTTAATGAGCGAGAGCGGGTCACTAATTCCCCAGTCAGCAGAACCATTCACGATAACGCGTTCGTGGCCGTGTTGACGAATCATTGCACTCACGCGCTCTGGAGAAAGTTTGGAATAAGGATACACGGTCATACCAGCATAACATCCGCTTTCCAAAGCCAGACCAATCGTTTCTTCCACGTTATGGTCAATATCAATACGTTCAGGCGTTAAGCCCTCAGCCTTGATGATTTCTAAAACGCGCGTAATCCCCTTCAATTTATTGAAGTGAGGCAAATGGAGCACGATGGGCATCTTGCGTTCTTCTGCCATTCGCAATTGACGCACTAAAGCATGTTCTTCATTCGGGGTGATATTATTAAATCCAATCTCCCCTAATGCAACGCATCGTGGATGATCCAAGTATTCACCCATGCCATCAATCACTTCATCGGCGAGCTTTCGATCTTCGGCTTCCTTAGGATTCATCCCAATTGCGCTCCAGTGATCCACCCCAAAGCGAGCGGCTCGTGTGTGTTCAAACTCAAGTGAAAGACGGAAATAGTCAAAGAATGAGCCAGCATAACGGCGATTAGCCCCCTGCCAAAAAGAGGGTTCTACGCAAACGCGAATACCATTTTCACGCATTGCCATGTATTCATCCGTCGTGCGTGAAATCATATGAATGTGCGGTTCAATGATTGGTTTCATCACTCATTCACCTCATCATAAAGAATTAACCCACCCACTTTCGCAGGAGAGGAATTTGCGTCAAAAGAATCATCATTCCCCACGAAATCAGCAAGCCCGAAAGTGCCGAAAAGGGCACCAAGACTGCCGAGGGGAATTTTGCCTGAAAGAGAAAATAGGTTCCAGTAACAAACACGTAATGCATGCAGAAGATGCCAAACCCATGACGTCCAAAGGATTGCAAAGGCACCAATGTCCATGCGGGGGTCTTACGAATTTGTTTAAACAATAAAAAGACGGCTGCCGACATCATTGCCACGGGGAGCGAACAATACCACCAGAAATACTCGGCCATCTTCCAAGTAAAACCAGGCGTATTCCAAATCCAATGCGTGCCGTAATAGACCACTAAGTAACCCGCCACCAAGAGCGGCAAAGCAATGCAGAGCGTTCGCTTGAGCGAAAGATTAACCGTCTTTAAAACATGCCCCAAGACCAAATACCCAATAAAGCCTGAGAACATGTGCAAGCCACCGTAAGTATTCCAGTCACAAACACCCAAAATAGGGAATGCATCAAAGCTCGTCGCATGGGCTAAAACAAAGGTGGGGCTTCCCAAGAAGCGCACCACATAGTCTGCGAAAAAGGCTTGTCCCCATGCCGTCTGCATTGCACCATAGAGGGCCAAAGGCCAATACCATGCCAATAACGTAACACCCCAAATTGCCACAAAGATCCACCTCGCACGCACCGTTGCCTCACGCAACCATGCAGACAGGATGGGCATAAAGAGATAGAGGCCCACTAAAAGATAGATGTACCACAACTGCACTGCATACTGATTGAATTGAATCAAGGACAAGAAGAAGGTTCGCACGATACTCATCGCATCCGTGTGAACTGGTGCAGCAAAGGGGAAAAAGACACGCTGGATTGACGTCTGCGAAACACCACAGAGGTGCAGCAACCAGGGCAACGCCGCATACACGGCATTCCAAAACAGGAACGGCAATAAGACGCGCTTGATGCGTTTATGAAACATGCCGCCAAATGAATCAGCCGTTGGCAAAAGCAATGCCCCCGTCATCATCACAAAGAGCGGCACACAAACGCGAATCAGCGCACCATAAAACTCAATCCATGTCTTATCTTCTGGACGTCCAAATGCAGAGAGCGGATCGCATGCATGGCAAGCACACACCAAGAAGAGTGCCACCACCCTCATCCATCCCACCCAAGGGAGGAATGTATCGCGCTTCACACTACAATCTTGACTGCCCGCCATCGCTATACCTATTAATAATAATTACTGTGCAGGAGCGTATGGATTGCGAACGCCATAGGTCTTCGAGAATTGCTCCATACGGATTAAGAGATTCTCTGAGGGGTTTTCTGCATACTCAGCCAAAAGGTCAAACATCGCACGCTCTGCCCAAAGACGACGCAAATCGAGCGAAGATTTCGTCGCACGTTCAAGCGTAAAGGTGAAGAACGCATCATAGGGTTCACCCGAAGAGACACCCTTTAGCTGACACGTCAACTTCTTTTCACCGCGTGGCACACGACCATACACGGTTAATGCGCGGTCTGCATAGAGATTGGTCAGTTTCCTCGGATGGATTTCACCCCCACTTTGTGCAGTAAACACAATGGACAAATCCTTCAACACGGGATTGCGAATCGATTCAAACACCGGCACCAATTCCGACTCAATCGCCTTCACATTACCCGAAGCCGAAGTATTTTCACCGCGGTTAGCATAGCACAACATGTCCAAGAAGTAAGGATGCACCTGCTTGATACCAAAGGTATACACAGAGATTGCCCCCTCATTCATGCGCGTAAACTCACCGATGATGCGCGTCGTTTCGGTCACACCGACCGTTGCTTCACCGTCTGTCACCACGACTGCAATTAATGGACGATTCGGATCACGCTTCAAGGTGAGCAAATCTTGCAACAACAAGAAGAGGTCCGTATTACCCTTCGCACGCAAGGAGTCCACAAAGACCTCCGCCTTTTGACGTGTCTTCGGATCAAAGGTCATCCACGAGCCAGACGGCGTCAAGGTCACATCGCGGAAGGCGAAAATGTTAAAACGGTCACCTACGCGAAGCGTACGGAAGAGTGCGGCTTTCATTGCAGCCTTACTGCGTTCCAAACGACGTGTACCGATAGAGCCCGAGATATCCTGGATGAAAATCACATCCTTCCCCATAATGGGCAATGGACTTTCGGGACGACGCACAATCGCCAAACGGAAATAGGTGTTATTCGGATCGGTCGGTGTTTCGTAAGAGGTCAACGCAAGTGAAAGACGGTCATCAATCGCCTCAAACTTCGGGAAAGAGGAGATTTCCCCTGCACTCGTAGTAGCGATGGCATCTGCCGTCATCGTATTCACCTCTGCAGCCACCGCTTCAGCTACTGCAGTCACCTCCTCTGCCACTGGCACCACGGGTTCCACCTCGGAGGTGAGCATTTCGGCCAATTGTTCCATCGGCACCACATCATCTTGCACCATCGGTGGCAATGCGGGCAAATCACCCATCGCACCTGCACCCTGAGAAAGCAATTCGCTCATCTCGACCGAAGACGACAAATCTGGCGCATCTGGCACACGCGTAATCGTATCATCAATCACCCATTTCGGATCTGGATTTGTGAACTTGGTCAAATCCGTCTCTGGAATTTTGGCAATATCCTGACGCACAAATGCTTCCGCAAAGGGCACATCTGGCGTATCCGGTGGAGCGAACTGCGAATTAGCGGCTCCCATTTCCATTTGAGGGATTGGAATTGAGGGAAGCGCGGGCAAAGGTACGACAGCATCACGCACCTTATCAGGCAATGCAGAGGCTGCCATTTCAGCTTCAGCTTCCATATTAGGCATCTGCATTGCTTCGGCCTGCAAGAGTTCCGTTTTCTGCAAAAACGTCTCAATGTGCACAGGCGGCAGAGTTTCAGGCGTGATATGCGCACGCTTCTCTGTTTGCGCTGTGGTACGCACGCCCATATCCTTACAGAAATAGACGACGCCAAAGTGCAGTGCGAAAGAGAATGCAATCGAGAAGATCAACACAAACGTGTGTTGTCCTAACGAGAGTCCGTTGTCTGTTTTTGAATTCATCGTTTAATGTATTTACGGATTAACGTCCACAGCAATTCTTGTACTTCTTTCCAGAACCACAAGGGCATGGATCATTGCGACCAGTCTTCTGCAAACCAGAGCGCACCGGCATGGGCTGTTGCGGACGATTATTCATCGCTTCTAACAGTGCTTCTAAGGAGCCATTCCCCTGCGGTGCTTCAGGTTCCGTAGCAGGTTCTTCTGGTTCTGCCAAGCCTGGTGCTGTAACAGTAAAGGAGCCCGAGAAACTTCCCGACACCGTTTCCATTGCAGGAGCCGCTGCGGGGGCAGGCATTGCGGCACTGGCGGCAGCAGTTAAATCCCCTAAATCACGGTGTTGGGTTTGTGCACGACGCGCCATGCGTTCGCGCATTGCAATGTAGGCTTCCACGTTCGTCGTCGTTGTGAAGGCCGCACGCACGATACCCGCCTTGATGGTGCCCATCAATTCCGTGAACATCTCAAACGCTTCACGCTTGTATTCCACCAAGGGGTCACGCTGACCATAACCACGTAAACCAACGCTACGACGCAAATCGTCCATGGCGGCCAAGAACTTCTGCCATTCTTCGTCAATTGCCGTCAAGCAAACCATGCGTTCCAACATCGGCAATGCCTCCGGAATTTCACCCGTGCACTTCGCCAAATAGGCTTCTTCCACACGAGCATACAATTCCTTTGCAGCTTCTTCAGGCTTGCCAGCCCATGCGATACATTCTGCTTCGGTGCAGAGCACAGGGAAATGAGCCATCCATTCCAACAAGGCCGTCGGATCAGAATCCTTTGCGCCAGGCAAAAGTGCCATACAACGATCGGTAATCAAATCGTTGAAGACGTCTAAGATGCGTTCATGCGCTGCGCCAGGTTGCATCAAGATTTCTTGACGTAAACCATAGATAATCGCGCGTTGCTTATTCATCACATCGTCATACTGAAGCGTACGCTTACGGATGGAGAAGTTCTGCTCTTCCACCTTACGCTGAGCACGTTCCACCGTGCGATTCAACCAACTATGTTCAATCGCTTCGCCTTCCTGCAAGCCAAGGCGCGTCATCATGCCCGCCAAACGATCGCTACCGAACAAACGCATCAAATTATCTTCGAGCGAGAGGTAGAAACGGCTTGCACCAGGGTCACCCTGACGAGAGCAACGGCCACGCAACTGACGGTCACTGCGGCGCGACTCATGGCGATCAGACGCAATCACGTACAACCCGCACGGACGCTCTTCCAACAAGTGACGCAATGTACGACGTTCGCCCTTCGGCACAGAGTCTAAGGTCAAAAATTTATCCTTAATCTGCTCATCGTCCATCCAAACCACGCCAGGGCCCAACTTAATATCCGTACCACGCCCTGCCATGTTTGTTGCGATGGTCACGGCTCCGGGTTGACCTGCGAGAGCCACAATCTCTGCTTCCTTCGCATGGTTCTTTGCATTCAAAACATTATGAGGAATGCCAGCCATGCGCAACATACGGCTGAGAATTTCAGACGTATCCACCGTCACCGTACCCAACAACACCGGCTGACCACGTTCATGCGCCGCACGCACTTCTTCAATGATGGCGCGATACTTTTCACGTTGCGTCTTGTAGATCAAGTCATTGCCATCCACACGACGAATCGGACGATTGGTGGGGATTGCCACCACGTCCAAGCGATAGATATCATTGAATTCAGCGGCTTCCGTCTCTGCAGTACCCGTCATACCCGAGAGCTTCTTGTACAAACGGAAGTAGTTCTGAATCGTAATCGTAGCCAAGGTCTGCGTTTCACGTTCAATGTCCACGCCTTCCTTTGCTTCCACTGCTTGGTGTAAGCCTTCACTCCAGCGGCGCCCTGGCAGGATACGACCGGTGAATTCGTCCACGATCATCACCTTGTTATCCTGCACGACATACTCTTCGTCGCGATTGTAGAGCGCATAAGCACGCAACAACTGGTCCACGATGTGTAAGCGTTCGCTCTTTGCCGCAAAGGCTTCTTGGATTTCACGACGACGTGCCGTGCGCTCCTCAGCCGTCAACCCCTGTTCGCCGTCCAAAGCCGAAAGCTGTGCCGGCAAATCAGGCACCACGTACATTTCGGGATCGTCGGGAGAAATGAAGGCTGCACCCTTATCCGTCAAGGAGACTTCACGCGTCTTTTCGTCAATCGTAAAGAGCAAAATTTCCTTCAATTCACGCGCTTCACGCTTACGCATATCGGTCAACATCATGCCTTCGACCTGTTCATGCAAGCGGCGGATTGCAGGTTCTTCAATCAAGTGTTGGAACTGCTTGTTCTTGGGCGTGCCGTGGTAGACCTGGTACAAACGGCGCATCGCCATTTCAGTGTCACCATTCGCAATGAAATTGCGTGCCTCGGCAAGCAACTGCGTACAAATACGAGTCTGTTCACGGAAAACACGTTCCACACGAGGCTTTTGGGCGACATATTCACCCGAGGTGGTGCGTTGAGAGGGGCCCGAAATAATCAAAGGCGTACGAGCTTCGTCGATTTAGATGCTGTCCACTTCGTCAAAGATTGCAAAGGCATGCCCACGTTGCACCACCTGCGAGGGGTCCGACGCCATACCATTGTCACGCAAATAGTCAAAGCCGAATTCGCTATTCGTACCGTAGGTAATATCGCAAGCATACTGCGTGCGGCGTTCTGCCGGAGACATCGTATTCTGAATACAACCCACCGTTAAGCCCAAATAGGTGAACAGATGTCCCATAAACTGAGCGTCACGACGAGCCAAGTAGTCATTCACCGTCACCAAGTGTGCCGCTTCACCAGAAAGCGCATTCAAATACAACGGAAACGTCGCCACCAAGGTCTTACCTTCACCCGTCTGCATTTCGGCAATCTTGCCTTGATGCAAGACAATACCACCGATCAACTGCACATCGAAGGGTAACATATTCCACGTTAATTCATGGCCGCAGACCATGCACGTTGTATTCAACAAGCGACGGCAAGCATTCTTCACCACTGCATACGCTTCAGGCAGAATATCATCCAGGGTTTCACCCTTTGCTAAACGAGCTTTAAATTCAGGCGTCTTCTGCTTCAGTTCTTCTTCCGAAAGCTGCTGATACTGCTCTTCCAAGGCATTAATCTTACGCACCAATGGCATCAAACGCTTAATGTCTCGCTGATTCTTCGTCCCGAAAAGTAACTTGAGTAAATTCATTCGTCAAAATCCTTTGTTATTTAACCCACACAGTATACCATAAAAAAGGAGCACATAACCTTACTTTAATAATACAATAATACTTTAAAACGAACCTTAAGCAGAAAATCCCCCCTTAAGCACCACGTATCGCTTCAAACGGCCTCCACCTACTTCACGTCAAGCACATCTCACGCATGCACTGTAAACGCCTCCGTGACCTCAGTCGCAAAGTCAGCTTTATCGACACCGAGTCCTTCCGTAACGAACGCCTTCGCCTCCCAATTTTCAAACCCATTTTCAAGGCGAAAATCATACCCATTTTAGCAATACATTTTCACTTCTGAGAACATCCCCTTTCCCCACTTCATTCCTTTTACAAAAAAAGAATAACGTGCTACCTTGCAATGACTTACAACACTCGAATGAATGGCGTACACAAAAAGGAGATACGTACTCACGCAGTACGCATCCCCTTTATTCCCCGCCTTAAAAAGACTTCGCTCACAAGGCTACCACCTTATCCATTAAGGCGCCACCTACTCATCCGAATAAAGAAATGAAAGATTTGATTCAAAATCAGATTTTGCAATAGCAATGAGAAGGCACGGACGAATCGTATAGGAGAGCGGTTCACCCAACGTTTGAGCATAGTGAAAAATCAACCTCCCCTCCTCCTTTACGACCTCCTCGATGCGAAGTTTACAAGCTTGATTCATTGGAGGCAGTACCATAGCAATCACAACCTCACGCTTAAAATCAATCTCGCTCGGCCGACCATTTGGTCCCATAAAGGCCGCCATTCCAAAATTTGAGCGAAATGCTTCCTGAGAAAAAAACACCTTTTCAAAACGTTCCTTCGGCGCATCCTTTCGAATAAAGTAGTTGGTCAGTTCGCGAAAAGGCACCGAGTATTGCGCTTCCTCTACCAACCGTGCGCTCCTCGTACAACACATGCACAAGCCCAATGTGATTATAGACAATAAACTCAAAGCCAATCGCGTCATTTCTCAAGCCCTCTCAACGCTCACCATAATGCATCACTCTAACCGATACGACCGCATTTGTCAATTTAAAACACCACACCACCTCCTCCGCAACCCGCCACATTCTTCAACTGCCTTTGATTGTTCACGCGCAACGTGCTCTAAGAAGACACCACACCGCCCATTCACTCCCCTCGCCACAGCCACCTCTTTATCCCACCTCTACACCGACCAATTCATCCACTCCCCCCTTTTCGCCCTTTCTCTTCCGACACATTACCCTTCTCAAAAGCGCATCTCACCCTTTTCAAAAGAGAAAATCATATGATAATCATTTTGAAAATCATATGATAATTGATTTGAAAATCATATGATAATCGATTCGAAAATCATATGATAATCAATTTGAAAATCATATGATAATTGATTTGAAAATCATATGATAAACTCAAGCGAAAAGAGCCTTCTTCTGAAGATATCTCACCCTAATGCGTTATTCAAGTCGCCCTTTATCGGATGATACTTCACCTCAGCGTCCCCTTAGCCCACGTTTTCGGCATCTTTTTTATTCTGACCTCGCCACAAATCTGTCTTCATAAAATGTGTACCACAGACATCGTCCCGATTCAAATCCCGATTCAAAAAGAAGCGTTTGAAACAAGCAAACTAAAAGAAAAAGAAACACGATTAAAACGATCCGTTTCCTGATTTAAAAGGCTAGGTCATACCCCAAGAATGTGGAGCGTGCGTAAAAAGACTATTCTGCTCCCCCCTCCCATCTCCCATCAAACGATCTCCTCCCTCCAATGCACTGAAGTTCCCCTTTCCTCCCCCACATTTTCAGCTCTATTTCTATACCTAACTAAATAATACACCTTCGCAACTTTTCATAATGCGATGCAAATCATGCCATCTCACAAAAATAAAGAAACCACCCCATAGAAAAGTATAACCCTTTGATTTTCAATACATTATTACATTTTAGAATCCCGCCTACAATTCAAATCATCTCATTGCTTTTTTTCAATAAGTTGCGACAACGATCTAAGATATGCTATTTTATTAGTGATATTCATTTTTTAAGGAGTTTTTATGCCCGGTATTTTAAAGCGAATTATGGGGGCCCTTTCTTGCGACATCGGTATCGATTTGGGTACCGCAAATACTTTGGTTTTCATCAAAGGACAAGGGGTTGTCATTCGTGAACCTTCCGTGGTGGCGATGCAGCAAGGCACGCGCAAGATTCTTGCAGTTGGTGCAGAAGCAAAGCGCATGTTGGGTCGTACTCCTGGCAACATCGTGGCGGTTCGCCCCATGAAGTCGGGTGTGATTGCAGACTTTGACATTACTGAGGCGATGATTCGCTACTTCATCACCAAGGCTCGTGGCCGTAAGCTCATGCAGTTCTTGCGTCCGCGCGTGGTGATTGCTACTCCCTCTGAAATTACCGAAGTGGAACGTCGCGCCGTGAAGGAAGCCGCCACTCATGCTGGTGCTCGCGATGTGACGTTGATTGAAGAACCGATGGCAGCCGCAATCGGCGTTGGTCTCCCTGTTGAGGAACCTGCAGGTAACCTCATCGTCGATATTGGTGGTGGTACCTGTGAAGTGGCTTTGATTTCCTTGTCGGGTATCGCACAAGCGAAGAGCGTTCGCGTGGGTGGTGACACGATGGATGAGTGCATCATGAACTACATGCGTCGCGTCTATAACCTCTTGATTGGTGAACGCATGGCTGAAGACATCAAGGTTTCGATTGGCTCTGCTTATCCCTTGAAGGAAGAAATGTGCATGGAAGTGCGCGGCCGCGACTTAGTCGCAGGTTTGCCGAAGACCTTGACTGTGAGCTCTGAAGAAATTCGTGAAGCTTTAAAGGATCCGGTGACCGCAATCGTTGATGCCGTGCGTATGATCCTCAACGAAGCAAAGCCTGAATTGGCCAGTGACCTTGTGGACCGCGGCATCGTGCTTTCGGGCGGCTCTGCGCTCTTGCGTGGCTTGGATAACTTGATCGCATCGCAAACGGGCCTTCCAGTCATTGTGGCAGATGACCCCTTGTCTGGCGTGGCCAATGGTACAGGGTGCGTCTTAGACGAACTGGACTTCTACAAAGCCCACACCATTCAGCCCAATTAATGCATTTATCCGGCGCCGCGAACACGGTGCCGGATATGTTTTAACATAAAGCCTCCGTCAACACTGTCTGATGTCGGCAGCTTTTATTTTTACGCGGACTACACCGCCCCCATTCTCCCACCCCTATGCGGCGCCGTTTCCTTCCTTATCTCATTATTGCGTGTGCGATTTTTGCCTTTATTTGGGCTAACTCGACCATTCGTGCATTTTGCACTGAGATAACCTTTCCCTTTCGCCGCGTCCTCGTCTGGGCAGAGTCACACATCTCCATGCGCCTTTCAGCGGCATGGCGCGGATTCTGCGATGGCCCAACCCGAGAAACGCACTTGGTCGAAATCGATCGCTTGCGAATTATGTTGCAAACCTCTGATGCGATCGCCCAAGAAAATGTGGCTCTCCGTGAAGCTCTGCAGTGGCAACAATCCCAGCCCCTTCAAGTCGTAGCCGCCCCGATTTGGTCCTATGGTGGTGGGCTTGGCGTTTGGCCTCGCTTGCAACTCTCCGCGGGCTCCTTACAAGGTGTTCAAACAGGCGATATCGTTCTTGTCCCCGAGGGACTCGTTGGACGCATTTCCGAAAATGTCACCCTCCACACCAGTGAAGTCATTCTCCTTTCTGACCCCGCTTGCCGCGTAGCAGCGGAAGTGCCTGGTGGTGCTAAAGGGGTCATTCAAGGCATGCAAGGGGTTGACTTTGGTGAATCTGCTGAAGAGCCCCTCCTCTACACGACTCACCCCCTCTCCATGCGCTTTATTGCACGAAACGCAAACCTTACACCTGGACAATCGGTCTATACCGAAGGCAGTGGCGGCCTCTTTCTGCGCGGCTTAAAGATCGGTACCATCACTGAACGACGCGAAAACCCTGCCGAGCTCCTCTCTGAGGTCCTCGTTGAGCCAGCGGTCAATCCCACCACATTAAAAACGGTCTTTGTGCTCACCCGCACAAAAACACCTTGAGGGAAACCGCACCCATGAACGCGAAACGCTTCTGGTCGACCTGCTGGGCATTCGTCTTCCCCATCGTTCTCACTGCGATCTCTGACGTCTTACTGCCCAATACGCCCGTCTTGCAGCTTCTCTTAATTCCTATGTGGGTGGCCTATCGCCTTTTAGTCTACCCCTCACGCCAAACGCTCCCCCTAGCCATTTGGTGTGCGATTCTCTGTGAAGCCACTTGGCAAGTTGCTCCTGGCACTTGCATTCTCTTCTTCCTTTTCCTTTGGTGGTGCGTTCATTACTTTCGTAAGGTTCTTCCCCTTCGCCCACTCCCCTACCATGGACTACTTTGTGGCGTGATTCTCTTACCCTTATTGCACCTTTGGATTTGGTTTTATGCGGTACTTTGGCCAGGCATTCCTCTTGCGACGCCCCTTTTACCGACCCTTGTCGGGTTCATCCTCTTGCCTGCGGTTGGGGCCTTAGGGGGAAGCGCCGTCTTTGCTTTAGCCCAACAAGCCGAATTTTTAGTTTTCATG
>JAGCML010000140.1 GCA_017646485.1 Kiritimatiellia bacterium | reverse complement strand
GTGCCCCTGACATCGTTCCGCTGAAGACCTTTGACGATCTCTCCTTCCTCGAACTCTTCCACGGTCCGACCTACGCGTTCAAAGATGTGGCCCTCACGCTCTTGCCGCACTTGATGCGCTATGCCGCACAAACCGCTGGCATCAATCGCGTCTGTGTGCTCACCGCTACCAGTGGCGACATCGGCAGCGCCGCAATGCGCGGTTTCGCCGATATCCCTGGCACTTCGGTGCTCGTCTTCTATCCTAAAGTCGGCACATCTGAAATCCGACGCCGCCAGATGGTGTGTTGCCCCGGTGGCAATGTCTCTGCTTGCGCAATTGAGGGCAACTTTGATGATGCCCAAGCCGCTGTCAAGGCCGCCTTCGCTGACCCCACGCTCGCAGAACGTGCACGCTCCGCAGGGTGCCTCCTCTCTTCGGCAAACAGCATCAATATCGGCCGCCTTTTCCCGCAGATTTGTTACTACCTCGACTGCGCACGTCGCTTAGGCCAACCCTTCGATGTCGTGGTTCCCACTGGCAACTTCGGCAACATCCTCGCCGCTCACTATGCTTGGCAGCTCGGCGCCCCCATCGAACGTCTCACCGTCGCCTCGAATGCCAACCGTGTCGTCTGCGATTTTGTTCGCACTGGCTCCTATGATGCACGTCGCGAATTCCGCATCACCAATTCGCCCTCGATGGATATCCTCGTCTCTTCGAATGTCGAACGCCTCTTGTGGTTGCTCTCGAAGGGCAATGATATCGAAGTCCGCACGTGGGAATCCCAGTTGAAGGCTGAAGGTTCCTTCGCACTCTCGGGTTATCCTTTGCACGATCTCCGCGCAAAGTTTGCCTCGGGTTGGGCTACGCCTGAAGAAACTGAGGCCGCCATCTCGGATATTTGGCGCAAGTATCACTACCTCGCCGACCCGCACACTGCGATTGGTTGGAAGGTCAATCGTGAACTTCCCTCAACCGGTCGCCCTGCAGTCATCGCAGCCACCGCATCGCCGTGGAAGTTCCCCGTAACGATGTTGCGTGCACTCACAGGCAAAACCGTCTCTGACGAGTTCGCTGCCGCTGGTGGCCTCGCCGCACTCACAGGTGAAACTCCCGCTTTGGTTGACCTCAAGAATGCGCCCATTTTGCATGATGTCGTCACCTTCCGTGATACGGTTCCCGAAACCATCTGCCGCACCTTCTCGCTCTAAACGATACCGCTTGCGCCACCGATTCTCACCGGTGGCGTAACTGTCTGTTCTCTCGTCCGCATGATTCTGCACCTTCGCCATGAGCATCGACGCCTCTCTCTCACTGGAGAGGCCTTTGGCGTTGCAGTCTCTGCGCCAGCATTGCGTTCGGCTGTTGCCTTTCTCTTCCATGGATGGCGTGAAGTGGTCTTAGAAGACCGCGGTGTATTGCAAGCGCTCCAATGCATTGCCCATGGCGCCAAATCCCAAACGCTGGTCTATGGCAATGACATCCAAGAGGCCGCCCGCCTCTTCTCCCTTATGGTGCGCGCCGTTTCTGCAGGGTGTGTCGCACCTGTCATCGAAGGCAATGAAGCGCGGTGGCGCGCCACAGTTGTTCCCGAAGGCGCCGATGAAGCCCTCTTCCAGGCGCTCACCGACCTCTGGATGCGCTCAACTTCTTCCACCGTGCTTACCCGTGCTCAGGCGATTAAACACAAGTTTTACGCACCAGACGATGCACTGCTCACCGCCTTACGAGCCCCCCAAGCAACCCTTGCCCTCACTTCCGATGCGCTCGCCACCGAACTCTCTATGTGGGCTGCACCGCTTTTCGAAGGTGGCCGCTCAGCCTTACCCTTGGTGCCACACCATGATGCGCGTGGATGGTGGGTTGATTTCGCAGTCAATGGCAAAAAGCCCGGCCATTTCCCCTCTGTCACCAAACTCCGTCTCTTAGGTCAAGCGGTTACGATTGCGCCGATTTTGGGGTTGCCCCAACCCTGGAGTGATGCCACCTTTGCCCGTTTCTTACGTGAAGCCGTCCCTGTTCTTCGCGCTGCGGCCTTTTCCGTTGCTCTACCAAAAGAATTAGAGCTTCATGTTCCCGAACTTCACGAAACAGCCACGGGCGTTGAAAAAGAAACCGTCAAAGTGACGCGCACCATCACCTTTGGTGGAATTGAGATGAGTATTGAGGAGGCGCAGGCAATTGTTGATGCGGGCGATCCCTTAGTCTTTCTTAATGATGCGTGGCACTTTCTGGATTTACAAGCGCTCAAGACCCTCTTGGAAAATATCGGCCCAGAGGAACTCTCCACGCGTCAGGCGCTTCCGCTTCTCTTAGCAGGCGCACTGCGTATCGCCCCTGACGCACAGGACGTCCAGAACTTCCTCCGCGAGATGACGCAACCGCCCGAGGGCGAATTGCCGTTGCGCAATGTGCTGCGGCCTTATCAAGCGCAGGGAGTGTGTTGGCTCATGCAGGCAGCTGCGCATGGATTGGGGGTCTGCCTTGCCGATGATATGGGCTTAGGCAAGACCTTGCAGTCTATCGCCTTTCTCCTCTCTCGAAAGGGCCCCGCGCTCATCGTTGCGCCACTCACCGTTCTTCCCGTGTGGGAACGCGAACTTGCCCAGTGGGCGCCGCACTTGCGGGTCTTGCGTCATGATGGCCCAGAACGTGTCCAGAATGAGGGCTTTTGCAAATTGGCTCAGGCTGCCGATGTCACCTTGACGGCGTATGGTTACCTCTGGCGTGACTATGCCACCTTGCGCCGTGTTCAATGGAAGACACTCGTCTTAGATGAAGCGCAACTCATTAAGAATCCGCACACGCGTCAATCGCAGGCGGCGCGTTCGCTTCCAGCCGAGTTTCGCCTCACGCTCACGGGTACACCCATTGAGAATAAATTGGAAGATCTCTGGAGCATTCTTGACTTCCTGAACCCCGATCTCTTCGGGACGCGACGCGATTTTACCGAACGTTACAAGGATCCCACGCGTTTGCGTCGCGCAGTGTCGCACTTCCTCTTGCGCCGTCTAAAGTCTGATCCAGGCATTTTGGCTGAATTGCCGCCGAAGATCCAACAAGAACACTACGCGCCTCTCACCCCTGCACAGTCGGCTGAATATGACCTCGCCCTTGCTGAATACGCACGCGATTCTCGTAATGGCGAGGCGTCTGGACGCACAGGTGCGGTTTTGGCCTTGCTCACGCGGTTGAAACAAATCTGCAATGGCGTTGAGACCGACATCCCCAATAACGCCGGCGGAAATTTCAGTTCGGGTAAGTTGGATATCCTCTTACCGCTCGTTGAGGAAATTCTTGAACGCGGTGAGAGTCTGCTCATCTTCACGCAGTTCGCGCGTGCAGGGGCGCGCTTGCAGAAGATCCTCGCTGAACGCTTTGGCCAACACGTTCCCTTCATTCACGGCGACCTCTCCGCTGCACAACGTCGCAATGAGATTGAAGGCTTTAACAGTTCTCCTCGTCCTGGCATCTTCATCCTTTCCCTCCGTACGGGTGCCTTCGGCCTCACCTTGACAAAAGCGAACCATGTCGTCCACTTGGACCGTTGGTGGAATCCTGCCGTAGAGGCGCAGGCCACTGACCGTGTCCATCGTATTGGTCAAAAGCGTACCGTGGTGGTGCACCATCTCATCTGTCGTGGCACGTTGGAGGATAACATCTCCAGAATGCTCAGCGAAAAGCGCTTCCTCTCAGAAACCGTTGTCGCGCCCACGTCCGCAGCCTTGTTGGCGCGATTGCCGACCGACACGCTTATGGGGTTGTTGCGTCGCCAACAGGCCTCCGCACCCAAACCTTCGCCCTAAACATTCTCATTCGGCTCTACTATGCGCGCTTTAGATTGGAACCAACTCCTCAATGCCAACCGCCTGCATCTTGATGCGGAGGGGCGAATCGAATGCTATTACCAGGAGGAAACGCCCCCGCGTACCCCCGCTGAGGCCGATATCCAACGCATTATCTTCTCTGCCCCCTTCCGACGGCTCGCCGGCAAAACGCAGGTACACCCGTTGGCAAAGGTCGATTATGTCCACAACCGCCTCACCCAGTCTTTGGAGGTGGCGGAAACTGGCGCAGGCTTGGCCCAACGCCTCACCGCGCGTTTGGGCCTCTCCCCCGAAGACGTCACCGCCGCCACCCTCCATGTAAAAGCGGCTTGCCTCGGACATGATATCGGTAATCCCCCCTATGGTCACGCAGGAGAATTTGCCATTCAAGCTTGGGTGGAGGAACACGCGGAAGAACTCGCTGCCTTGCTCGCAGAAGATGCCCCCTGTCCAGATATACCCGCACCTGAAGCCATCCTTGAGGATTTTCGAAAGTTTGATGGAAATGCCCAGGCCTTTCGTCTGTTGAGTCACCCCTCGCCCGCAGAAGGCGCCTATTTTCGTCTCACCTGCGCCAGTCTCGGCGCCCTCATGAAGTATCCGCGGTGCGCCATCGAAACTCCGTCAGCGAAGTTTTCGTGTTTCCAAACCGCTAAACCCGCCTTCTCCTGCGTCACTGAAGCGCTCGGCTTAAAAGATGAAGACGGCATCAAACGTCATCCGCTCTCGTATCTCACCGAAATCGCAGATGATATTTGTTACTGTGTAACCGACTGCGAAGATGCCGTCCTCATGGGCATCCTGGATGAACGTCTCGTTCGTGAGTGGTATCTGCAACTCTTAGAAACGCCTCACACCCTCACCTCTCCCTCGGTCAATCTCTCCTTCCTCCGCGCCAAGGTCATCGGTGACCTCATGCAGTCTTTTACTGAAGACCTCACACACGCCTTCCAACATCCCGAGTCCCTTGCCTCCTTTGAAGCCTCCTCTCCCACCTGGCAAAGACTGCACACGCTCAAGGAAAATTATAAAATCGTCTTCGATGACGCCGCCAAGGTGAGAAAAGAGCTCAATGCCCAACTCCACTTCCAGCGCGTCTTAGATGCGTGTTTCTCTGTCACACGCCACATTCGTGCCGAACGCCCCAAGTACAATGAGGCGCTCTTACGAAAATACACCTACGGCGAAGCCTTTATCGCCGCCAATCAAACGCGCCCCTTCTCCTGGTGGCTCCACACCATGTTTGATTTCATCACTGGCATGACCGATGCCTACCTCCATCGCTTTAGCGAAGGCCTCCATTAAAAGAGAATAGGCGAAGCCTCCTTGTTAAACGAGGGGCGACACTTCCTATTAAAAGATGAGGGGCGACACCGCGCCCCTCCGCACCACGCTTATTCTCCCCCTCCGCAGTGGGAGGGGACTACGATAAAACCAGCCCCACATCCACCACTAATCCACAGCGGCGTCAGCCGCGTAATCCACAGCATGCGCCAGCATGCGTAATCCACAGGGCCTCCAGGCCCGTAATCCACAGCACCGCAGGTGCGGATAGATGCGCCCGAGCCCGAAGGGCTGGGAAATCCACAGATGCGAAGCATCGTAATCCTCAGCGAACCCCGCTCGCGTAATCCACAGCGGCGAAGTCGCTCCTCTATTTTTTCGAGAGGTTGTCATTTTCCCATATTTTTGCTATACTAATTACTTAATTTTGCCCTAAATAGAGGTTTTTACATGAGCAAACTTGACTCAAACGAGATGCTTTTGGCAGCGAATACATTGCGTTGCCTTGCCGCAGATGAAGTGCAAACCGCCAACTCTGGTCACCCGGGTGTGGCATTGGGGCTCGCTGATGTTGCGGCCGTTTTGTGGTTGCGCCATTTGAAAATTTGTGGTGCAGATCCTGCATGGGCCGATCGCGACCGCTTTGTTATGTCGGGCGGGCATGGTTCCTCCTTGCTTTATGCCTTGCTCCATCTCTCCGGCCACAAACTTTCCTTGGACGATTTGAAACAATTCCGCCAACTCGGTAGCCGCACACCGGGTCACCCCGAATACGGCATGGTTCCGGGCGTTGAAACCACCACTGGCCCGCTCGGTCAGGGCATTGCAAATGCCGTGGGTATGGCGATTGCCGAACGCATGATGGCCGCTCGCTTCAACACCCCT
>JAGCML010000139.1 GCA_017646485.1 Kiritimatiellia bacterium | reverse complement strand
TAATATTTTATCTTTTTTTCCAGCCATCAATACTCAACGCAAAAAGCGCGCTCCGAATAAACGGGGCGCGCCTTGAATGCGTTCGCTGAGGCCGTAGGAAGCCCGAAGATACACACCAAGGACGGCCCCAAAGTGAAAAACACAAAAAGGGGTCGACCCTCGATGCCAGCGGTTTTGAAATTTCCTACGTTTCAGCGGGTGGCATATGAGAGTTTTAACTAACTACGTTAGTATACCGAAAATAAGAATCCAATAAAAGCGGAAAATACGGTTCAATAGAGTCCTGGATTATAAAAAGGCTTTTTTTTGCGACACCACCAGCTTGTAAATCTGTCAAATTCACTAAAGCCCTCTTGAACCATCGTCCAGCGTCCATTTGCGCCAAATGAACAAGTATAATCACAATTTGGGTACTTACTACACCCCCAAAAAAATCTTCCATCTTTTAAATTCTTTCGACGTTTTAATGGCGCTCCACATTTTGGACAAGGAGGAATCGTGGGTGATTCAAATTTTCGGTCATTTACCATTGTGAAATAAGGTTCTTCTAAAGCCCAAATTTTTTGCTTGTCTGGTACACATGGAATAATTCGATTTCCAAAATCGTATGTTTGAAGAAACTCAAACCTTCTTAAAAATGTTCCATTATGGTTTCTTGTGTATGAACATTTTCCAACAATGCATCCCGCAAACTTTTTCAAAAGCCAAAAAGTTAGACCTCTGTCATAGGAGAGCTCTTTTACTTCCTGTTGCATCCATCTTATTTCTCGTTCGTAGTCCTCTTTCGTATAGTTATTTCTGAAGTGAATCGCGACTTCCCCACTATCATCTGCACCATCCCAGGCCCAATCTTTAATAATTTTGTCTGCACCTTCTCCTTTCAATAGAACATATGCACGAACCCACCCAAGTGAGATTATAAATTTTATTGGATTGGCAAGTTCTTTTTTCCACTCTTCTTCTTTGTGCTTTTCTAGTTTTTCTTTTTCTTTCCGTTGGCGTTCAGCTTCCCGAAGTTCTTCATCTTTCTTTGCTTGTATCGCTTGACCTCTCAAGGTCTTAAGTAAATTTCTCAATTTACCAAGAACACTCTCTAAATTGTTTTGCTGAATCGCTGTTATTAACTCCATTTGAGAAACGCTTATGATTACTCGCCCCTTAATCCCATCAATTTCAGGCAATAAACATAATAATTTCTCCCCCTCAACAGGGTCATCAAATGTGCCATAAAAATCAAAAAAGATAGGCTTTTTAGCCGTTCTCCACGGCTTACTAAAAGCATCACCATCCGCTAATATTGTGTAAGAAATCCCATGTATAGATTCTTTAAATGTTAACTCAAATAATGGTTTCCCTTTTTCTACATCTCTTGTGCATCGCGTTCCGCAAACAATCCAAATCATTTTTTGATAAAAGTCCTCACGAGCCTTTATCGTTTCCCGATTCATCGCAGAATATTGACACTCTATTACCCATCCATTAGGCATACAAATATCTGCAATATGTTTTATTTCCTGGGTTGGGTCATTGGGGGCAGGCTTAGTAATAACAACTTCTTGCCACGTTTTATCAAATTGATTTTGCCACCACCGGTGCCAAACCCCTTTTGGTTCGTACCACGCATCACACACCTCTTTATTTTTATGTGCCCAATGCCATTTGTTTACAGAACCTTTTTTTGCAATAAGTTCATCGCCACAAACTGGACAAACACCATGCATTCCTCTTGATGCATCAAGAATGTCAATCCTACTGCCATCCACTAATGCGTAACGCCATGTACACTTCCCTTGCTCAAAACGTTCTTGATTCGCCTCTTTTACACTCACATCTAACATTTCCATCTCTAGTTACTCCTTCATTTTAACAATCACAACGATGTTTAAAAGTTTACCTCTTCTTTGATTAATCTTCAAGGTCTGGATATTTATTTTTCTAAAGTTTTCAAAGTTTTGGCTTTAAAAGGGGAAGGTTAGCGGTTGAAGGCAAAGCCCAACTTGAATTACGAATGATGAATGACCCCAATGACGAATGATGAATGAGCGGCATAGCCGCAAGTTCGGAGTTTCGTTCGCTTTGCTCACTGGAGTTCAAAGTTCGGAGTGGGTAGCAGCGAGTAAGATTGTACGACTCGTGGAAATATTCATCGATTTATCGCAAGCGCAAATCCGTCATACTCGGGAAAAAACTTGCGAAGCAAGGTTTTTCATTGCGTCCGAGTTGAGCGGATTTGTAAGATTTGCGTCCTTGCGTAAAATTCCCTGGCAGTCCTTTGCACACATCGCAGATGCGTTGGCTTTTCGTGGGCGAAGCCTAGTGTTACGAAAAGCTCGACGCATCTCCTCGTGTTCTTAGTGTTAAAATCCACATGCAGTTCTGCGCCGCAGGCACCCTTTTTGAGTATTTTGCGTGTTTTGTGGTTTCTCCCTCTACGCTGGCAGTGCTTACACCACATCGCAGATGCGTTGGCTTAATTCAATGATGAATGATGAGGTACGAATTACGAATTTTTAACTTGCCACTCGCAACCCGCAACTCGCAACTGCCCGGTAGGGCTCGGGCGAAGCCTAGTGTTACGAAAAGCTCGACGCATCTCCTCGTGTTCTTAGTGTTAAAATCCACATGCAGTCCTTCACATGCAGTCCTGCGGCGCAGCCAGCAGTATGATACCCGTTTTTAAAACGAAGAATGCTAATACTGAAATGGCATAATAGCCTTTTTGATTTTGAAAAAGGCTAATATTGCTGAAGAATATGGTACCATTTACTAAAAGAATATGGTACCATTTTCCCTGGCAATATGGTACCATATTCTCCTTCAATATGGTACCATTTTCTATCGCAATATGGTACCATATTCTTTTAGGGTTTCGCCCTTATTGAAAATCAATAAGGCTAAGACCCGTTTTCAAAATAAGCCTTTTTCATCTTCAAAATGGGCATATATGTTTATTACTTTAGTTTCGGCAGAGGCGCATTTGTGGAATTCGGGGCATTCCCGTCGTTTATTGATTGTGCTTATGGGGAGCGCGAAGAAGGGGGAAAGGCGTGTGAAGAGGGGGCAATTTTCGCCCATACACCTCTTTTGAATGCTACGTCATAGGAGCTAAGAGGGTGTCGGCAAATATGCGTCCGCGCCCACAGGGTGGGGAAACGCCAGTGAGTATCGCACACGCCATCCTATTAAATAAAACGCGCGTGAGGATATTTGAGACGCTGATGTTTACAGGCTATTCGCCATTGAGGTGATTATTTTCGTGCTTTTGGGCGTTGTGACGAAACCGTCTTTCGCGCGTGCGTGTTATTTATGGTATAATGGTGGGCGTTATGAATACTCAATTAGCTCCTCGTCGTACCGTTGTGATTGTCGGTCGACCGAATGTTGGTAAATCTGCCCTTTTCAATCGTATTGCGAATCGTCGCATTGCTATTGTCCATGACCAGAGTGGTGTCACGCGCGATCGTATCGTGCGTGAGGTGGCATGGCATGATGAAAGTTTCCATTTGGTTGATACCGGTGGTATCCGTCTTTTTGATGGAACGCGTGAAAATAATGTCATTGAAATGGCTGTTCGTGATCAGGTGGATGTGGCTTTAGCCGACGCTGCTGCGGTCATTTTGGTGGTGGATGTGCAGACGGGTTTACAGCCTGCCGATGAAGAGGTGGCGCGTCTGGTGCACAAGAGTGGCCGTCCGTGTTTTGTCGCCGTGAATAAGTGTGACTTGCCGAAGCATGAACAAGGGGCAGGGGATTTTGACCGTTTGGTCTTCCCGCGCTTTGTCGTTTCTGCACAGCACAATCGTGGTGTGGATGAATTGATGGCTGAAGTCGTCAAGGTGTTGCCCCCGAAGACGGAAGCAGAATTGGCTGAAGCGGCAAAGCCTTTGCGCGTGGCGATTGTGGGTCGTCCGAATGCTGGCAAGAGTAGTTACATCAACCGTATCTTGCGTAGCGACCGTGTGATTGTGAGTAATGTGGCGGGTACGACGCGTGACTGTGTGGACGTGCCCTTCACGATTGGCACGGGCCCGACTGCGCGTCACTACACTTTGGTTGATACGGCGGGGATGCGTCATGTGCATAAGATTGATACCTCGGTGGAACGTTTCTCCCTCTTCCGCAGTGAAGAGGCGGTACGCGAGTGTGACGTGGCGGTTTTGGTGATGGATGCTGAGATTGGACCAACGACGCAGGACAAATTCATCACTTCGATGATTCAGCGTGAGGCTAAGGCGTGCATTATTCTCGTAAATAAGTGGGACCTCGCTCGCGCAAAGGGTTACACTGAAACGGCTGCAATCGCTCATATGCGTGAAATTTTGCCCTATTTGCGTCATGTGCCGGTGGTCTTCATGAGCGCTCAGGATGGTTACAATGTGCGCAACAGTATTGAGGCCATTGATCGTGTGGCCGAACACCAACGCCGTGTTTTGCCGACGGGTGTGTTGAATCGCACGCTTTCTGCCGCGATGGAACGCACGCAGATGCCGAGTAAGAATGGTCGCCAGATGCGCTTCCACTATGCTACGCAGACGGGTGCAAATCCCATGATTCTGCGTCTTTTCGTCAATGATGCACGTTTGGCCACCAAGCCTTTCCAGGACTTCTTGGTTCGCAACATTCGTGAAGCTTTCGATTTGGAAGGTGCAGCAATCATTCTGCAGTTCCGCTCTCGTGTGAAGTCTTCGGGTAAGAGTGGGGCCTCTTCTGAAGAGCCTGAAACTGAAACGGATGAAAACACGTTGCCAGATGGTTCTCCGCGTCGTCCGATCCAAAAGCCTCGTCGTCCGGCAGGTGGTCGTCGCCCTGAACGTAAGGGTGCGCCATCTTTGGGGCGTGGGAAGAATAATTTGACGCCCAAGTCTCGTCGTCCACGTCGCTAATTTGTGGTATTGTCACCTCCCGATGGTTGGTCATCGGGAGGTCTATTTGTGTAGGACTGATTATGGAAAAGCTTCGTTCTGAATATCTGTCTGCATCAGCAGGAAGTGGGAAAACCTTTGCGTTATCGCAACGTTTCTGTCGTTTGGTAATGGCGGGTTGCCCACCTGAAGAAATCTGTGCATTGACCTTCACGCGTCCTGCGACGCGTGAAATTTTTGCGGCAATCATTGAACGTCTTTTGACGGATACCTCCCTGGATGGCAAGTATGCCTTGAGCCGTGAAGTAGCCTTGGCGCGTATCTTGGCTGTGTTGCCCCGTTTGCAGATTTCAACGATTGACTCGTTTTCTTCCAAGGTGGCACGATTATTTGCCTATGAAGTGGGGTTGGATCCAGATTTTTCGTTGTATGAAGGGGAATTGAGTCCAGAGGGGCAAGCATTGCAAAACGAAATGGTGCGCCGTGCGTTCAATGCGGTGGATGCGCGAGCCTCAAAGGAATTATTGGATGTCTTTGATATTCAAGAACGTTTTGTTGCTGAAACACGTCCTTTGTCGCAACAGTGGAAGGAATTCTGGCAGACCTATGCCTCCATTTTGGAGAACAATCCGAAGGGGTGGGGCGACTTAGAGGCTGTCGGGGTAGAGCCGAGTACAAAGCGTGAACCGGTGCAGGAATTGATTGCGCGCGCACAGGAATTGATTGATCTCCTTCGCCAGGATAAGTCAACAGATAAGCGTCAAGTGACGCAATTGCAACGCATTTTGGATGGCTATCATGTAAAGATTGATTCGTTGCGTCAGTTGAAGCACCAGTGGGAGGGTGACTGGGGGGCTGAGAAGAATTTAGAGAGTTGCGCAGTTCGAGGCGCCTTGACTTCTTATGGTAAGACGTTGGAACTGGCGGATGAGTTGCAGACAATCTTTAATCGCCTCTTGAATGATATGGTGAGTCGCGATCTTCTTCAAGCAGCGCAACACACGAAATCTTTGTATCAAGCCCTGTCGGCTTTAAAGCAGGCAGAGACGCAACTCAGAAAAGAGACCGGACTCATCTCCTTTGATGGGGTGACGCGAGCCCTTTCTGAGGCGATTGGTGGGAATCTTTCGGTCCGTAATCCCGAAGCTTTTTATGTGGCTTATCGTTTAGATTCGGCGATTCGTCACTTGATGATTGACGAATTTCAGGATACAAGCACCTCGCAATGGCAGGTTCTTTCAGGGGTAGCCCACGAACTTGCCGCGCCCCATTCGGAAGATGGCACCTTCTTCTATGTGGGGGATGTTAAGCAGTCCATTTATGCGTGGCGTGGCGGAGATTACACCTTATTTGCAGATCCTACCCGCTTGCCTGACATTCCTGCGGGGCAACCCTTGATTAAGTCATATCGTTCTTCGCCGACGATTATCTCGTTTGTGAATCAGGTGATGAAATTTGATTTGACGGCCTCAAGGGGTGAAGAGAGCGAATGGCAGTATAACACCTTACTGAAGTGGAATCAACAGTGGGTGGATCACGTCGCTCATAAGGATACGCCGGGCTATGTACAGATGTTAACTGTAGACGGGAAGCGTGAAGAGTGGGTTGTACATGCGGCAAGAGTGATTGCGGCGCGCTGGAAACAATTGGCTAAAAAGAAGTTGAAAATCGCCGTTATGGCGAGAAAAAATGATGTACTGCAGGGCGAAAATGGGCTTTTAAACTATTTGCGCAAAGAAGGCGTACCGTGTGCGGTGGATGGCAAACGAAGTGTGAATGATACACCTTTGGGGGCATTGATTATCCATCTGTTGCATTGGATGGCAGACCCGCGTGCGACCTTGTATTACGGCATGGCAGAATTGGTCGGCCTTACAACCGCAAATCCAGATGAGACGTTGGACACTTGGATGAAGTGTATTAGCCAAGATGGTTTTACGGCGTGGTTGGATTTGCTTTTTGGTGTTGCGGCACCGATTCGTGAACGTCTTTCTGGCATGGATTTGAATGTGTTAGATGCGGTGCGTCATGGATTGGAAAAGTTGGACCAAAAGGGAAGAACTGATCCAATTGAAGCAAAGCGCATTCTTGAATTGCTCCAAGTCCAGTGTTCGGCAGATGAAAATGTGGTCAATCTGATGACCGTGCACCACTCCAAGGGCTTAACCTATGATGTGGTCTTCTCCATCTTTTCGGGCGAGATTAATAAAGAGGCATATGTCGCTTGTGAGTGCTCGGATGACTGGGTGCTTGAAAGACCGATTTTAAATTCAACGTATCACGCTTCGGAAGGTTTAAGTTTGGCGCGTCAGCAACGTCGAGAAGCACGTATGTATGATACGTTATGCATGCTCTATGTCGCCATTACGCGTGCACGCTACGAACAGATTGTCTTGGCCCCGAAGTCAGATGTGATTACTTCAAAGGATAAGCTTCGCCTCGGACAGGCTTCTGGATGGCTCTATCAGCGATTTGATGTCGCAGGCGCACCGACGTGTTCGGGTATCGCAGATGCACAGGTGGAATTCCCTGACGCAGAGCATGGTCCTGTGTATTCATGTTACAGCGATGGCGATCCTGACTGGTGGCAGACGTTGCCCGATCAAGATGAGACGTCATCAGAACATGAAACATTTCAGTGGGAACGTGAAGCCCCCGAAGCGACGGTCGAGGTGGGGTTGCCTTCAGAACATGCGAAGGCCAAAACCATTGCAGAACTTTTAACTCAGAAGAGCGTACAAGCTAAAGGTTATGGGATTAGCTTGCACGAATGTTTGGCGCAAGTGGAGTGGAGTGATAGACCGCCTGAAGGGCTTTTCGCGGATGTATTCCGTCAACCTAAAGAGCCTTGTGAACTGTGGCGTGAACGTCCCTTCTCCGTACGTTTGGAGGATGAAGACACATTGCGCTATGTCGCAGGACAATTTGACCGTGTACACCTCTTCCCCGAGCGTCGAAGTGCAATCATTTATGACTTTAAGACCTCGCAAACTGCTGAAGTCACGCCTGAGTATCGCACGCAGATGTTGAAATATCAGAAGGCATTGGCGGTATTAACGGGATACGATGTGGCCGACATTCGTATGGTGCTCCTCTTCACACGTCATCATCAGGCAGTTGAGGTAGTAGCCTAATGGAAGAGATTTTAAAGGAAACAACGGCTGCAGATGCTGGGGTTCGCGTGGACGCTTGGTTAGGGGGGCTTTATCCCGATGTGCCAAAGCGTGTTCTGCGCGCTTGGATTGATGAAGGAAATCTCCTTTACAAGGGACGTCCGTGTTCAAAGGGTGATCGCATCGTGCCAGCGGCAAGCTACACTTTAAAGGGCGAACCGAGCGTCGCGCAGTTGCAGGCGAACCCCGATTTACCTCTAACCGTGGTCTATGAGGACGAGTGGCTTATTGGCCTCTGCAAGCCTGCAGGGATGAATTGCCAACCGAATCGTGTGGATGAAACAGATACCTTAGCGAATGCGTTATTGGCGCGTTGGCCGACCTTAGCAGGCATTGGCGATTCACCATTGACCTGTGGTATTCTCCATCGCATTGATTGTGGCACCTCTGGATTGGTATTGGCGGCAAAAACACAGACTGTTTATGAAGCGATGCGTGCGCAATTTGCAGAACGCTTGGTGGAAAAACACTATCGCGCTTTGGTCGTCGGTACGGTGACTTCGCCAGGAAAATTGGAACATTTTCTTGCCCATAATCCGCGTTGCCCAGGGCGAATGGTTGATGCAACGCAATGGCGTGATGTGAAACGTCCTATGAAGGCAGTGACGGCCTTTCGTCCAATGCATCCAGTGCGTGTGGGCTCAGTGGCGTGTACGCTATTAGATGTGTTGATTTACACGGGGGTGACGCATCAAATTCGTGCGCAACTCTCCTTCTCAGGTGTTCCCATTTTAGGAGATACACGATACGGTGGTCAAGTGAAAGAATGCGCATTTTCGCGTCACTTCCTTCACGCATACACGGTCACCTTTACCCATCCGATAACGGGTGAGTTAAAGACTTTAAAGGCGCCTTTAACGGATGAATTCCAAAAAGTTTTAGGCCATTGATTTGATTGAAGTAAGGTAATGATTATGACGTTTAGTGATTTAGGTCTTCCATCGGCACTCCTTCGAGCAGTTGAAGGATTGGGTTTTGACGAACCGATGCCGATTCAGGCGCAGGCGATTCCCGCATTATTGGTTGACAATCCGCCAGACTGTGTGGCTTTGGCCGCAACAGGAACCGGCAAAACCTGCGCCTATGGTTTGCCGTTGCTCGCGCATACGCAAGTGGATGCTCCCCAAGTGCAATCTTTGATTTTGGCACCTACGCGCGAATTGTGTTTGCAAATTGGTGAAGAATTAGCACGTTTTGCGAAACACTTGCCCGATATTAAGGTGGTGGCGTGTTATGGTGGCGCACCCATTGGCCAACAGATGATGAAGTTGCAGCGCGGCGCACAGGTCGTGGTTGCCACGCCTGGCCGTCTGTGTGACTTGATCCGCCGTGAGGCGATCGCCTTGGATGCGCTTAAGATTTGCGTGCTTGATGAAGCTGATGAAATGTTGAATCTCGGATTCCGCGATGAGTTAACCTTCATTTTGGATGCGACACCAGATGAAACGGTGATGTGGCTCTTCTCGGCAACGATGCCGCCAGAAGTGGAAAAGATTGCGCAAACGTACATCTCTGAACCGCTTGAAATCACAGTGGGCTCGCGGAATGAAGCGCAAGTCAACATTGTTCACCATGCCTATGCGGTGGCTGAACACAATCGCTATAATGCGTTGCGTCGCGTGATTGACTTTGTGCCTGAAATGTACGGCTTGGTCTTCTGCCGAACCCGTGTTGATACACAGAAGTTGAGTGAAAGCCTAATGCATGATGGCGTGTACGCAGAGGCGCTGCACGGGGATTTATCTCAGGCGCAACGCGATGCGGTGATGCGTAAGTTCCGCGAGAAAGCGGTGCGTATTTTGGTGGCGACGGATGTTGCAGCGCGTGGGCTTGATGTGGATGATATTACGCATGTGATTCACTATCATTTGCCAGATGAACCCGCAGTGTACACGCACCGCAGTGGACGTACGGCGCGTGCAGGTAAGAGTGGCGTCTCCATCGCATTAGTGACGCAACGCGAAAAGAATCGTCTGCGCTTGATTGAACGAATCTGTGGCATGCGCTTTGAACAGCGTTC
>JAGCML010000138.1 GCA_017646485.1 Kiritimatiellia bacterium | reverse complement strand
TCCATGCTGTCATTGTAAGAGGTGCCTGTGCCATGAAGGTTCAACATCTCCACTGCATCAGGCGAGAGCCCCGCATCCGCAAGCGCCGCACGCATGGCGGCCTCAGCCCCCATGCCGGTTGGTTCGGGCGCAGTCAAATGATAAGCATCCGAAGATTCCCCCACGCCCAAGAGCATCACCTCGGCTGGGCCCTTTTCAAGAATGAAAAGCGCGGCGCCTTCGCCAAGATTAATCCCTGTGCGATCTTTTCCAAAGGGACGAGCAAGTTCCGTCGTGAGGGCTTCCAATGCATAAAAGCCATTCACTACAATCCGTGTGAGCGCATCAACACCCCCGACGAGAACAGCGTCACAAATTCCCTTTTCAATGAGGGCGCGCGCAGAGGCAAAGACTTTACCACTTGAAGAACACGCCGTAGAGATAACATACGCAGGCCCTTTCAACCCTGCATAACGTTTAAGAAATGCTGCAGGAAGCGCCATATCAATGCGCGTGGGATTTTGAGTAAACTCCTCCATCTCGGAATTACTTGTTCCCAAAACAACGCCGATACGCTCAAGCGGAATGCGCGTCTTTAATTCCTCTACGTTCGCCTTAATTTGTTGATAGGCAGCGGCAATCAGACGTTCACACCGAGAATTTAAGCCCGGCTCAAAATCTTCTGGAAGATCAACGCAACCAAACGGCGTGCTTTCGCCACCCGGCAAGACACCCTCCAATCGACGCATGCCAGAAGTGTCGCCTGCAAGGGCGCGCTGATAAATTGTTTCAAGGTCATTCCCAAGGGCACACAATAGGCCAAGTGCGGTCAGACCAAACGGAGTGGAGGGGGATGTCATGGTTGGATCTCCCAATGATACCATTGTTCAGGATGCGCTTTAACAAAGGGCTCAAGCGCAGCAATAAATTGTTCGACCATCGTATCATTCGGGATAATTTCACGCGCCTCAAGGCGATAGCGATTCTTCCCAATACGATAACAAACGACAAAATAAATGGGGTGTTCAAGCAACTTTGCGAAGCGATAAACGCCCTTGGGGAAAGCGACTTGCTGGCCCAAGAAGGTGACCGTTTGCGATGAACCAAAGGCGCGGTCGCCCGCCATCAACACGCAATCCCCTTGATCGAGATAAGTCCCCGCCTCAAAGAGTTCGCCCATACCGAATCCTGCCACCGGACGAATCTGCACCGAGGGCCGTTTAAACAACTTAAAGTAGAAGCGATTAAAGATAGCCGTTTGCTCAATGTGCATAAATGCATGTAAGGGAACCTCTGCAGAGGACGGCAACGCCGGCAATACCTCCATCGCCCCAAAGTGCGAAGAGAGCAGAAAAACACCCTGACGAGAGGTGACCGCCGTAATAAAGGCCTGCGTATCCGCATCAGTTGCAACCTCAATCGTGGGTTGCCCACGACCACAAGACATCACGACCACCTTATCAATCATCGATTGAATGAAGGCCATAAGGCGTTGGCGAGAGCCCGTAAATTGACGAATCCCCGGGCTCGCCAGCCACAATGTCCAAGCCAGCAACACCCCCATGCCATCAAGGAATCCCTTTCCAAAGAGGCGATACCCATAAAGGAGCACATTCATCCCCAAAAGGGTCGCCGCCTTTTCGGTTTTAGGGTGTTGCGGCGTAGGTGCAGCTTCTCCATAGAAGAGGAGATAAGCCGAACAGTAAGAGACGGCAAGACCGATTGCAAAGACTTGACCAATGGAGCGAACCACCATGAAAGAGACCAATGCAAGCGCACCAAATCCGGCAAGACTTGTCAAAAACGAACACGTAACAGGCTTCAATGCATGGCGTTCACCCGAAGCAAAAAAGATGGTGTAGTCCAAGCTCATGCCAATCAACATGAAACAAGCAAGTAAATGGAAGAGGTTAATCGTTCGTCCACCAGTGCCAAAACAGAGAAAGACGACGCACACCGCCAGTAGTGGCGGAAGAGCAATCTTCCACGCCCGTTTCTTAAAGATGACAATTAAAAGAACCAACAAGCACCCACCGATAATGGCAAGTAGACGTTGGGTAATGCAGCTCAGTCGGTCAATCGTTTGCTGCATTGCCTGTTGCGGACGCGTGTAAAAACACCCTTCTCCAAGGGTCGCTGGAGGGGGTTGGTTCGGCAGAAGCGTCAAGTAGCGCCCATTCGCTGTACGCAGGATAAAATTATCGAGATAGAGCGCAGGGACATTCTCCTCCGTCCACGGCTTTGGAGGTAAGGGAGAAAGTAATGCTAAGAGTCCGAGGCTCTGCATCAGTGCTTCGCCTTGCGTACGATAGAGATCTTGCAAGGACTGATAGGCCTTTTGACGCACCGCTAACGGCGGCAAGAAGTGGGAGATACGCGCAGTCTCGGGCGGAAGGTCTAACGCGGCTTCGCGTTGGAGAAGTGCTTCAAGCGTCTCCCCTTCAACAATAAGCAGCCCTGTCGCCTCTTTTTGTTGGTCGGGGAACGTTAAATCTCGAAAACGCTTCTCGGCATCCAGCAACTGTTGAGAAGGCGCATGGATTGCCTGGAGGTTCGTCCCAAATTGTAACATTGCAAGGCAAGGCAAGAGCACAAGGAAGAGCACTGGCAAGAGACATTTCAGGATACGAATGCACCGAGGCACTTGAACAACCGTTGTTTCCCCCGGAGGCGTTGTTGCCACAGACAACGTGCGATACACCATACACAGCGTCGCAGCGAGCCCTGTCATCATAAAGATTGACGATTGAACAAGGATAGGAATGCCCGAAAAGAGCAAGGGCAAGAGCGACAACTCGGTGGTCATCCAAGAGAACAGCAGATTTTTGCGAACCGCTTGAGGGTCCTTGGCAAGTAGCCCATGGAAGGCATAGTCAATGGTGAGGCCAAGGAGCGTGGTGGCAAAAACACACGCAAGCAGATGAATCTTGCTGCAGCACAACATCGTACAGAGTGCACCCACCCCACCAGAAAAGGTGAGAATAAAGAGCAAATAGGGATACACACGGAAAGAATGAAATGCCTTCCAAGCAACAAGTAAAATCACGAGCACCGAAAAGAACGAAAGCCACGTAATTTCAGCTTTACACTTCCCTGCCACTTCAACCGTATGCAATGGCACCCCCGAGAGGGAAATCTCCACCTGCTCCGTTTTAAGTTCTGTAGCACTTTGTTGAAGCCCTTGAACAATTGGCACAAGCGCATCTGGATTAGACGCAATGGTATCCCAAAGCGAAAGCGAAAGTAAGAGAGCGATTCCCTCCTCCGTGGGTTTGGTCAACACGCCATTCAGCTCTGCATGCCATCCAGAAAGTGCCAGTGTACGCGATGTAATAAAGCCATTCAACAGATAAAAGGGGTCGCTTTCTAATGGGAAGAGCGGCAAAAGTGCGGTATGCCATTTGCGCACCGCCTGTTTTCTGATTCGGTCATAGGCGCCAGACTCAAGTAATTGAGCATCTTTCGGTGCGAGGAGACCCGATGGATTAGCTTGATACGCATCCAGCAAGGTTTGCGTAAGGGCGCCATCCAATTTAAAACGGATGGTCTTGAAGGCTGATTTGGGAAGTCGCGCTTCGAATGCCTCAGCTACTGGAAGCGCCTCCTCAAGGGTCTTTGCGAAAAAGAGAACCTGAATCTCGCAATTGCCTCGCTGAAGAATTTCAGGAGAAAGGTTGATTTGCTCTTCTCCCACAAGTGCGAAAAGAGAGGTCTCAAGCGTGGGGCGTTTGAAGCAGAAACACCCCACTAAGGCGAGCAACAGAAATCCCAGTAGAGCGAAACGTTTCATTTGGGTTCGTCTTCAAAACGCCATAAAGCGTGTCGTGTGTCTTTCGTTTCAGTAAAACGGAGCAAGGTCGTCCCCATCTTTTTATCACCAGAAATGAAAGTCACCGATTCGAGCGTTTCACCTCCCGTGAGCGAAATGGTTTTGAACAGTCGACGCAATTGACGCCGATTGACGTCAAGCGTCATCGTCCATGTGCCCGACGTAGCATCCTCTTGCCATGTCCAGTCAAAGAGATCTTCAAAGGCATCCGTTTCCCCTTGAAGAAACGCATCCGTCGCTTCGCAGATATCCGTGTAGTACGGCATCTCATCGCAAGGCTTGGTCTCAATTTCATCATCGACAATCAACGTAATCGAGGCCTTCGTAACGCGAATTTCCTCCTCAAACGGTGTCACCGTTTTCCAGACCATACCTTTTTCTTTCCAACAAGAGACCTGCCCCGTTGAAAGGATGGGTTGCTTCAGGTCTGGCAAGGTTTTGGTCATGACCCAAGTCGCATCGGCATCAAGTGCACGCTGAAGCGCAGCAACAAAACGTTCTGGCACAGCCTTCGCAATTAAGACCGTGGGAAGAAGGAAAAGGATGAAAAGGAGGGATTTCATTGGGCTTCTCCAGCTTTAAGGCGCTCAAGGAAGGGCGCAGGCAATTCAAAACAGAGTTCCCTCGTATTGGCATCAATGGCGGCATGGCGCGTGGTGCCTTTACAACATTTTACGCCGGTTGCCGCATCACGAAGGGTGTAATGCAGGATAATGAGGTTGTCATTCGCTTCACGCACCACATCAATGAGAATCTCTTGACCAAAGGTACACGAACGGATGTACTTAATGTTCAACGAAATGACTGGCAAGAGAAACCCATGCGCCTCCATGTCATTGTAGGTTAACCCCAGCGCCTCAAAGTAGGCACACCGCGCTTCTTCAAAGTACTTCACATAATTCCCATGATAGACGACACGCATCGAGTCGACATCATAGAAGGGAACGCGCATACGATAGGTAAAGGGTTTCATCGAGAGATCCTTAAAAGACGTAACAGACGCCCACAGCAGAGGCACATATGCAGGAGGAAGAAGTTGACATTATCTTTAACCATGCGGAAGTTGGAGACGCCATCGACCGGATAGGTGACGCGCACCTTGTGTTGACGCACTTCGCCACCTGCCCAATGCCACTTAACAATCACCTCTACATCAAATCCCATTCGACGCGTCCACACATGGTCAACCACTTGAAGGAATTGAGCTAATGGATAGACGCGACATCCGCAGAGCCCGTCCTCACGTTTAAGACCTGTTTCAAGGCGAACAAAAAAGCGCGTCACTTCACGTCCCTTTTCACGTGATTTAGGCACGGACGCATCATACACGGGAAAGCCCGAAAAGAGCACCTGTGGTGCTTGTTTCGCTGCTTCCAACATTGTCATCGCATCCGCCACAAGGTGTTGCCCATCGGCATCAATCTGAAGCATGTGGGTGTAACCCTGTTCATGCGCCCAACGTGCACCTAAAACAAGCGCGCCCCCTTTTCCACAATTTTGTTCTGAACGGAGAAGGGTGACGCCCTCAAGGGATTGCATCGGTGGTGTATTGCCATCATCCACCACAACAATCGAAAGGCCAATCGTTTGTAAGGTAGGCAAAAAGGCTTTCAGCCCCTCTTCATGTCGATAACAAGGGACTACACAAATCGGCCGAAAGGTCGAGGGACTCACTTACTGCTCCTCCCGCACCGTGAGCATGCCAGAGGCACAGGGACCACGTTCCGAGGTTAGCGTAAAATCAAACG
>JAGCML010000137.1 GCA_017646485.1 Kiritimatiellia bacterium | reverse complement strand
CCCGAGAATCCCTTTAGGGTTGCACCTGGTGATGTGCTCGGGGTTTTGGCCGATTTGATTTCGGTAGAGAAAGACCAACAACCCGCAGTCGAATTAGCACTGGCCCCCTGGAGTCGCGCCGTGATTGTGCGCGATGCAAACCTCGCCACGCGCTTAACCCAAGACTGCGCCACCCTTTTCCCCAATGAAATCCTGCAATTACTCGTTGCAGAAGGCCCAGCATGCTCGCTACCGCCTCGCCATGAGGCCTACCCGCCTTTAACCGATTTCATTACGGCTCCCGCACCAGCACGCCAAGTTTTAGAACGTCTTCTCTGCGGTTATGTTTATGCTACTACGCTCCCTGAATCCTTACCAGAAGGGGTGTGGGCGGCAGTCACCGCAGATGGATCAATTCGTTATGCTTCTGGTGATAGTTGCCACACGGTCATTGCAGACGCAGGTTCACCCCTCGCACGCAAGCAACGTTGCTCCGAATTGGACGAACTCGCTGACCAGATTACCGACGAAATCGCAAACGATGACCGCTTAATCGCAGACTTGCAAACCCGTTTGGATGCGATGAATGCAAAATCTCGCGACACCCAACGGCAACTGGAAAAGGTGCAACGTTTAGCAGATCAAGCCGCAGGCACTTGCGCTGCAGCAGCGCGTGATGCAAAGGCGGCCGCACAACGGTTTGCAGAAGTTGAACAACTATTGGCGGAACTGGTGGCGGAGACTGGGCATGACGATGCCGAACGTGAACAAGCACGTGAAGGTTTGGCCGCATTAGACGAAGTCCGCGAACGCTACACCTTAGCCACCTCCTCCGAAAGCGAACGACTCACCATTCTTGAAGGCGAAATGGACGCCGCCTCTGCGCGTCTTACTGAAGCACGTTTCCGCATGGCTGGCTTCCTGCAAAAGCGAGAACACATGCAAGCGCAAGCGCGCAACCATGAGGCACGCATCAAGGAATTGGAAGCAACGGTGATTAGTCGTAATGACTCTGTGCGCGCTTGCTTCGGCAATATTGAAAAGCTTGAAGCCGATAACTTGAACATCATCTCCTCTTTAGATGGGATGAAACAAGAGACCTTAGTTTTCCAACAGCAAATTGAAGCAGCACGTGCGAATCGTTTGGAATTAAATGCACAGCGTGAAAAGTTAGAACACGAATCTGCCGACGCACGCAAAACACTCTTGGAAGCGCAAGAAGCAAAGACCAAGGCCGAAGTGATTATGGCCGAAAACCGGGCGCGTCACCAAGCATTGACCGAACGCCTCTCTGCCGACTATGGCGTTGTGCCAGGCACGGTGCAACAAGAACCTTGCGCCTCTTGGGAAGAAGATCAAGTACCAAGCGATACGTGGATTGAGACACGCATGGCAGACATTCGCGAAGAACTTGACCGCATCGGCCCCGTCAACTTACTCGCCATTGAAGAATACCAAGCCTTGGAAGAACGTCACGCCTTCTATCAAACGCAAGCCGATGACTTAACCGCCTCTCGCGATGAATTACTTGCGCTCATTAAGACAATCAATGAGACGTCTGGTAAGATGTTCCGAGAGACCTTTGAACGTGCGAATGCCAACTTTGAAAAGATGTTTACCCGCCTCTTCCATGGCGGTGAAGCACGCTTAGTCCTCTTGGAAAATGACGAAGACCCATTAGAGTGTGGCATTGACATCATTGCACGTCCGCCGGGCAAGAAACCGCAAACAATCAGTTTGCTCTCGGGTGGTGAACGTACCATGACGGCCGTCTCCCTCCTCTTCGCCATCTT
>JAGCML010000136.1 GCA_017646485.1 Kiritimatiellia bacterium | reverse complement strand
CCATCAATTACGACGCGCTTCCAGGCATCATCAACGCCAGCCGTGACGAAGCACCTGCGCGTGAGGTGGTGATTCAAAAGCTCACCGAAGCACAAGCAAAAGAGACGGGGCTTGAAGCAAAACCCAGCACACTCCTCGCCACCATGTGGGCAGCACGCCGAATGGAGGATTTGGCCTCGCAGGCAGAGGCCCGCAAAGATGAATTCTTGGCACTGGGTCGCAAGTATGGCGTGGCAGGGCCAGGGCTCTCCTTGATTGTCTTGGAGAACCTGGAACAGTGGTTGGAATACAAGATTGAACCGCCGAAGTCCTTAACGCTTCACGCCGAATGGGTCAAACGTCGTGCGGCGATAGATGATCCAATTGCCGAAAAGATGGCAAAGGCCGAACACGAGGCGCGCTTGCTTCATTATTGGGAAGAGCGCATCAAGTGGTGGAATACCCCCAAACCGAAGAAGAACACGCCCTCAAGCGGCCTCTTTGATATAGCAGAGAGAGATGTTGACACCCTTTCGCTGGCCCCCGCACCCGTGGTTCTGCGTGGTGTGCATGGTAGTCGTAATCCATCCTCTGAACGAAACGCTCCTCTCCGAATCGGTCTACGCCAAGCGATTCAGCGTACACCTGTCGACATGGAGGAGGCTGAAGAGGCTGAGGCTGAAGAGGAAGGTATTAGCATTGATGCGCCGCCGCTCTCCGAATCTGCTTCCTATCGCTTCTTCGGCAATGGCGCTCCTCAACCCCAGGGAGCCCCCGCCCCTGCCGCCATGCGCGGAGGACGACGTAACCGCAAAGTAGCGGCCCAAGACAATGCGCCCGCCGCCACCATTACCCTCAAAGCGTGGAACCCTGACACGCCCTACCTCAAGGCGTTGGATGCAAACCCAGACGCGGCGTATCAGGTCTATTTGAAGGAACGCGAGACCTACGCCAACTCGCCCGCCTTCTATCTCGACTGCGCAGGATGGTTCTTAAAGGCCCCGGATACTAACCCCAAACAGAATGCCAAGACCGCTGGCATCCACGAGGCGATTTGCATTGAACTCGCCGAGCGCATCATGACCAACCTCGCAGAGTTCAAACTCGAAGATGCCGCCTTGTGGCGTACCATGGGATGGCGGTTGCGCGAGGCGGAGCGTCATGAGCTCGCCATTCGCGTCTTCAGAAAGGTCTTAACCCTGCGTGGTGAGGAGGGACAAAGTTATCGCGATTTGGCCTTAGTCCTCATGGAAGCCGGCAAACGTAAGGCCCTCACCTCGGCCGCTGAGGCGAAACCGCTCTTGGAAGAGGCATTACAGTATTTCAAAATGGCCGCCTTTGACCTACATGGGCGTAAGAGTGGACGCACAGGGAATGATTTCCAGGTGGCGATTATCGCCTTGGAAGAATTAAATGGTCTCTGCGCGTGGATTGAGGAGCGCATTTGGCCCAACAATACAAAGCCTGTGATTCCCGAGATTGATGCCGCCTATCGGCGCGATTTGCCCGTCAAGCTCCGCATTGTGATGAGTTGGGATGCAGACCAAACCGACATCGACATCCATGTGCTTGAGCCCAATGGCGAGGAGGCGTATTACCGCAACCGGCGCACGGCTGAAGGTGGGTTTGTCTCAGAGGATGTCACCACGGGATATGGTCCAGTGGAATACTTGAAGAAGGATCTCGAAAGCGGCACCTACAAAATCCTCTCCAATTACTTCGCCTCTCGTCAAACCGCCCTCACGGGTGCCACCACGGTGACCCTTACCATTTACACCGATTGGGGCACCAATGCTGAGACGCAGAAGGTGATTACATTGCGTTTGAATAAGCCCAAAGAAAAACAGGTCATCGGTGAGGTCACGCTCTAACCGGAAGGGCGTCTCGAAGGAGACTCTGTCTCACACGCCCTTCACGTTCGTGAAGTTGTGCATTCAGGCGCACCCCCACCACACAGAAAATCAAAACGGCAGGATTCGCACCCTGCCGTTTAGTTTGATAGATTTCGTAAGCTGCGGTTCACACCATCTGTGAGGGCCTTAGCGAATCGGCGTCTGGATGCTTTCGTCCAAGCATTGCACCGCCATATGGCTATCATTGCAGGGTTCACCCGAACGATAGGTCCACAAGATCTCCTTGGCGGGGGTCACTTCAAAGGCCCCAACGCCATTACCATAACCATAACATCCGACGATGAGGTTGCCATTGGGCAGGAGATGGAGACCTGTCATGTTGCGGATTGGCAACCCCGTTTCGCTCGCTTTGAGTTCCCAGAGGAGTTGGTTATTGGGCGACCACTTCTGCACTTGGTTCAGGCTGGAGATGTAGATATTGCCCTGGTCATCTGCGATTGCCGCGAAGGCAAGGCCTGGCACCTTCTGCGTCCAGACTGGACGATCGTAGACACCCGGCGCATAGCGTTCCACAATATTCGCTCCCGAACGGCACACCAGCGTGCTGCCATCTGCCAAACGGCGCACCATGCGAAGCGTCTGGTGGCGGTTGCCGTGGTTCAGCGGCACTTGAATGATATTGCGTTGCTCGCCTGTTGGGGTGACTTCAAAGATGCGGCCAGTGCTATTCTCACCAATGAGCGTGGAGCCATCGGGAAGACGTTGGGCAGAGTAGCAACCGCCTCCCGTCTGGTCTACAGAACGATATTCCCACACGCAGTTGCCCTTTTCATCGGCTTCCCAGGCGCGACCATCAGCGATGAGGATGTGGCCATTGGGGAGCATCCACGCATCATTGTTGTTGCCCCCACGCCAACGGTGCACTTGTGTGCCGTCTGGAGCAATCTTTGCCAAGTAATTATTGCCCGCAAGAAAGAGCGAGGCAGATGGGGTGCCTTTGCTAAAGGTGCCCGCCATTAGGGTCATCGCAAGTCCAGTTGTTGCAACAATCGAAACCAGTGTCTTCATGCTTCACCTCTTTCTTGTCATGCGTTAATGATTAACCTTGCTTCTTCTGATTGCGGAGCCACGCTAATCGTTTGGCAATCGTGTCCTCATATCCGGCCGATTTGGGATGGTAGTAGGTCTTCGGTACAGTGAGATAGGCCTGTTCCACCGCCGTGTCTTTGTAATCATGCGGATAGAGATAGTCGGGGGCACGTTCCTTCCCCTCGGCCTTAACATGCACATTTTTAAGGTGCTCAGGAACAGGTTGAACGCGTCCAGCACGGATATCGGTCATCGCCTCGTTCACCGCCAAGTAGGCGGCGTTGGACTTTGGTGCAGTTGCCAAGTAGGTCGTGGCCTGCGCAAGGGTAATCCGCGCTTCAGGCATACCGATAAACTCCACCGCCTGCATCGCAGCCACCGCCACCGTAAGGCCGCGTGGGTCGGCATTGCCGATGTCTTCGCTCGCAGAAATAATCAGACGACGCGCAATAAAACGAGGATCCTCGCCCCCTTCAAGCATCTTGGCCAACCAATAAATCGCCGCATCTGGATCTGAACCGCGGATAGACTTAATGAAGGCTGAAATCGTGTCGTAGTGTTGGTCTTCGTCTTTGTCGTAGGCAATCACACGGCGTTGGACGCATTCGCCTATCACCTCTGGCGTCACCACCACCTGCCCCTCGGCATTGGGTTCCGTTGAGCGAACCGCAATTTCCAACGCCGTCAACGCACGGCGCGCATCCCCTTCGCAAATCTCAGCCAAAAACTGCGCCGCAGCAGGTTCTAATATCACATTCGCTTCGCCCAAACCACGGTCTTTGTCTGCCACCGCGCGATTGAGGAGCGTCACAATATCTTCCACACGCAAGGCATGGAGTTCAAAGACTAAACTGCGCGAAACCAGCGGTGTATTGATGAAAATCCCAGGGTGGTGCGTCGTCGCACCGATTAAAGTCACCGTGCCGTCTTCGACATAGGGCAACAACACATCTTGTTGCGACTTATTAAAACGGTGAATCTCATCCACGAAGAGAACCGTGCCCACCTTACTGCGTAAGCCTCGTGCCTGTTCGCAAATCGCACGCAACTGCGCCACATTGCTCATCACACCACTGGTGCGTTCAAAACGACGGTTCGTCGTTCGGGCAATCACCTCCGCAAGCGTCGTCTTTCCCGTGCCAGGCGGCCCATAAAAGATTAAATTGGTAAAGCGGTCACTCTCAATCACACGGCGCAACAAACGCCCTGGAGCAAGAATGTGGTCCTGTCCGACAATCTCCTCTAACGTCCGCGGACGCATCCGCGCTGGAAGCGGTCCCGTCTTACGATTATCAGGCGACTCCTGCACCCATGCATCTTCTTCAAATTGAAACAAATCGTCCATACCCACATTATAGCGCATCCATCCCACCGATGGCAGAAAAAACTTATCCCACCGCAATTTTCACCTCTCCACAAAGCGCACATCCCTATGACAAAACAAAAAAAAGAGGTTTCCCGAAGGAAACCTCTTCAAAAGCTTTATAAGCGGTCAGTCGCTTAGAGTGCTTCAGCAGCCTTCACGACGAGGGCCTTGAAACCTTCTGCATCAGCGATAGCGATCTCGGAAAGCATCTTACGGTTAACCGTAATACCAGCCTTGGTGAGACCTTCGATGAAACGAGAATAGGTCGGAACCTTTTCGTTAGCCAAGCCACGAACAGCGGCGTTGATACGAGCGATCCAGAGCTGGCGGAATTCACGCTTGCGGAGCTTGCGGTGCCAGGTGGAAAGGCGCTGGGCGCGATCGACGGCCTCGGTGGCGAGACGGAATTGCTTGCTGCGGGCGCCATAGAAACCACGAGCGAGTTTCAGGCGGCGGCGACGACGTTCACGGGATGCGGCGGCGTTAGTAGCTCTCATTGTTCAACTCCTTTGTGGTTTAGGCCTGAAGCATACGAGCAACCAT
>JAGCML010000135.1 GCA_017646485.1 Kiritimatiellia bacterium | reverse complement strand
CCCATCGTGCGGACTTCGTTGACGCTGGTACGCATCATGATGCCCGTGGAGGTGAGCAAGACCATGGTTTCATCGCCCTTCACGGTGGCGATACCGATGAGTTTGCCATTCTTTTCGTTGCCAATGGGGTTACCGATGACGCCCTTCGAACCACGGTGGGTGACGCGGAAGTCATCAAATGCGCTACGCTTACCGCGACCATTTTCGGTGACAAAGAGGAGCGTGGAATCGGGTTCTTCCACAGCGAAACCGCAGACGCAGTCGCCGTCAATCTTGAACTTCATACCGCAGACGCCCATTGCGCCACGGCCGACGCGACGCACTTCGTCAATGTAGAAGGCATTCACGAGGCCTTCGCGAGTAGCCATGAAGACCTTGTCGCCGGGCTTGGTGAGTGCAATCTTAACGATGGCATTGCCTTCTTCGATGTTGATGGCGATAATACCGCGACGATTGACATTGCGATAATCTGCGAGGGCCGTACGTTTGATAGTACCATCGGTGAGCACAAAGGTGACATCGCGGTCTTCATCAAAGCCGTTGATGGGGAGAATTTCCACAATGCGCTCATCCTTCTGCAAGCCTTCGAGCACATTGATAATCGGCGAACCCGTCGACGTGCGCGAACCTTCAGTGATGGAGAAGGCTTCCTTCTTGTAAACACGGCCGGTATTGGTGAAGAAGAGGAGGTCATCATGTGCGTAAGGCACATAGATGCGTTCGATGAAGTCCGCATCCTTAATCTTCACGCCAGTGAATCCTGTGCCACCACGTGCCTGTGCACGATAGTCAGAGAGCTTGGTACGCTTTACATAACCGCGGTGCGAGAGCGTGATGACGGTCGGCAGATTCGGGGTAACGGCGCGCAAGTCGATGTCGCCCATTTCGGGCACAATCTTCGTCAGGCGGTCGTCCTCCTTCGTGTACTGAGCCTTCACCTCTTCGAGATCCTGCTTGATGAGTGCAAAGACCTTTTCAGGATTTTCAAGGATGGACTGCAATTCAGCGATGCGCGCCTGCAACTCAGCCTGTTCATTGAGGAGCTTGTCGCGTTCCAGACCCGTCAACTGACGCAAGCTCATTTCGAGGATGGCTTGCACCTGAGCATCGGAGAAGCCGAAACGCTGGCAGAGACGCGTGCGAGCCTCTTCATTGGTCTTAGAGTCGCGGATGATGTGAATCACCTCGTCGAGATTGTCCTGAGCGATGAGCAAACCATCCACGATGTGGATGCGCTCCTGAGCCTTGCGCAATTCAAAGCGAGCGCGGCGGGTGTGCACATCAAAGCGGTGGTCGACATAGCTCTGGAAGAAGTCATGCAAATTCATGCGCTTGGGACGACCATGGTCAAGCGCAATCATATTTGCGCCAAAGGTCGTCTGCAAGTCAGAGTGCTTGTAAAGCTGGTTAAGGATGACTTCGCCAGGGTCGGCATTCTGCTTGAGTTCAATGACAACGCGGATACCGTCCTTCAAGCTGGTTTCATCACGAATGTCGGAGATGCCCTTAATGACGCCTTCCTTCACCAGGTCGGCCATCTTGGTGACCATAGCGGCCTTATTGACCATGTAAGGGATTGAGGTGATGATAATAGTCTCACGCTTGCCCTCATGTACCACTTCAGCTTCACCGCGCATGACAATCGAACCGCGTCCGAGCTTGTACATGTCCTCAATGCCCTTTAAACCGCAGACTAAGGCGCCCGTGGGGAAGTCTGGCCCCTTCACATAGGTCATCAAGTCATCAATTGTAGCGGTAGGATTGTCAATGAAGTAAATCAAGCCATCGCAGAGTTCGCGCAAGTTGTGCGGCGGGATATTGGTGGCCATACCCACAGCAATGCCCTGCGAACCATTGAGGAGCAGGTTAGGAAGCTTGGAGGGCAAGACGCGCGGTTCGGTTTCGTTGCCATCATAGTTCGGCATGAAATCAACCGTATCCTTGTCGATATCCGCAAGCATTTCATTGGAAATCTTTGCCATACGGCATTCGGTGTAACGTGCAGCTGCGGCGCCATCACCATCGAGCGTACCGAAGTTACCGTGACCATCCACCAAAGGCACACGCAAACTGAACCACTGGGCCATACGCACCAAGGTGTCATAAATCGAACTGTCGCCGTGTGGGTGATATTTACCCATCACTTCACCGACCACACGCGCCGTCTTCATATATTTGGTGTTGTAGAAATTCTTCATCGCATACATCGCGTACAGCACACGACGATGCACCGGCTTAAAACCATCACGCGCATCTGGCAAAGCACGAGAAACAATGACGCTCATGGAGTAGTCAATGTAGGAATTCTTCATCTCTTCCTCAACGTTAATTGAGGTCAAGCGCGTATCTTTTGCCGGGGCCACCTGAACTTCTTCGTCCATGTCTTTAAAATCCTTTCAATAAGAACACATTATACCATAAAACAACGCACACGCATATACGCGTGCGCGAGAAATGCGCGCTTTTCATGGGGAAAACGTGCTAAATGACGGGATTGTATGACGTATTTCTCACGCCGTCCTAAAACGTCGTGCGATGCGGTTTAGTGCGGGAGGTCAGTCGGATGGATTAGAGACGGTCGCGGAAGGCGGCGTAACCAAAGGAGCGAACGGTTTCGAAGGTATTGGGGGCGGTTCGTAAGACAAGGTCGGGCAGGCGGATGCCATTGAAGGTGTTGGTCTTCACGAGGGTGTAAAGCGCCATATCTTCGAAGTAGATGCGATCGCCTGGGCGGGGGACCTCATCGAAGGCATAGTCGCCAAAGATATCCCCTGCGAGGCAACTGGGCCCAGCGAGACGAACGGTAATGCCGCCTTCTCCAGGCTTTCTGGCCCGGTGAGCGGTAGGGGAAGGGGTCGCTTCACCCGTCCATTGCGAGTCGGTGAAGGCGCGTGGCGTATAGGGCATTTCAATCACATCGGGCGTATGACACGCCGCCGAGCCATCTAAGATGACAATGGGCCCCTCATTCTCGACGACATCCAGGACGGTGCAGACAAAGGTGCCCGCATTGAGGATATGTGCTTCCCCAGGTTCAAGATAGTAGGTGATGTGCGGATGACGCGCATGGAAGGCCTGCAAGGTGGAGACGAGGAGCTCGCGATCATAGTCCTCACGAGTGATGTGATGACCGCCACCGAAGTTAAACCACTTGATCTGCGGGAGCAACTCCCCGAATTTCTCCTCAATCGCAGCAAGCGTACGGGCGAAACAGTCGGCATTTTGTTCGCAAAGATTGTGGCAATGCAACCCCGTGATATCGCTCAAATCTTCCCCCTCAAAGGCGACCTTACGGATGCCCAGGCGCGAATGTGGGGCGCAGGGATCGTAGATGGGCACTTGCCCCTCAGAGTGTTCAGGATTGATGCGTAGGCCGATTTGCGTGCTCGTGTGGCCAAGTTCGGCTGCAATGCGTCGCCATTGACGGAGTTGCGCGAAGGAATTGAGCGTGACATGATGGATACCAAGCTGCATTAAGGCGCGCATATCGGCTTCAGAGAAGGCTGCAGCAAAGGCATGTTGTTCCCCGCCAAAGGCCTCCATGCCGAGCATTGCCTCATGGACGCTACTGGCGCACGTGCCCTCAAAGAAGAGGTGCGGTGCCGCGGCTGGCATTGCGAAGGCTTTGAGCGCTAAAAGGAGACGCGCACCCGAACGATTCGCCACATCACGCAGGATGTCGGCATTGCGATGGAGTGCGAGGGTGTCAATGACAAATGCGTGGGTGTTTAACATGACGCGCCTCCAAATGAAGCGTGGTTAGGGGATGAAAAAGGCGAGCAACCAAATGAGAATGAGGAGGATGAGCACGGTTGAAAAGCGATTCCACGAACGGCGATAGGGGAACGCATCGGCGTCATTGCGCGTGTCGTGGGTTCCCCCTGCGGCAAGGAATCGCGCTAAGGCCTCACGCTTAGCCCTGGTCGAAAAGAAGGGATGGTGGTCAGAGATGTCTCCAGTGTGCAACTGAAATGCATCTTTCCCATCATTGCGT
>JAGCML010000134.1 GCA_017646485.1 Kiritimatiellia bacterium | reverse complement strand
CCATTACCGCTGAAGAGCGTCGACGCATTTTAGATGCCTATGCCAATGGCTTGCGCGGCTACACCTATTTCGAAGATTAATGGAACGGAATCCGCCTGTGAATTACCCCTCTCAATCTTCCGCTTCAGGACACTATGTTCACTTGGTGGCAGGGTGTTGGGCTGATGGGGGTGGTTTGTCTGAATTAGTTGCGGCGATTGCGTTGGCTCAAGCGCAACTTGGCCACCGTGTTTCCTTGCTCTTTTTAGGCGGACAGGCAGAACATCCCTTAGTGGAGGACTGCCGAAAGGCGGGCGTACGTGTGCGGGTCTTCCGCAGAAGCATGCCGCACATGCTCTACTTCTCGTGGGAACTCTTCCGTGGCCTAACCGCAGAATTGCGCGGGGCAAAACATCTCTATCTCTATTCGTGTTGGACCTTTCCCGTTTGGTGGGGTGCGCATTGTGCGCAAACTTTGGGGGTGCCGTATAGTGTTTCGCCCCAAGGGTGCCTTGATCCTGTGCGACGGGCTTATGGACGTGTACGAAAGTTGCTTGCGTGGTATTGCTTTGACCGTCGCCTTCTTTCGCGTGCAGCGTGGTTGCATGCGACGGCACAGTCTGAGGCCGGCTGGATGCGAGAGGCTTTAGGTACAGCGTGTCCACCAATTCGCGAGATTCCAAATGGTGTGGATGGAGCCCTCTTTGATTCAGTGCCGGCGCAACCCCGCACGCGAACCGTTCTTTATCTTGGCCGCCTCCATCCCTTAAAAGGAATTGACTTGCTCTTGGAAGCGTGGGAAAAGATCGCGCCTTCACCGGCATGGGAGTTGGTCATTGCCGGTCCTTCGGATGGTTATGAACTTCCTGAAACTGCCAAGGTTCGCCGTCTTCCGCCGTGTTATGGCGCAGGTAAGGTGCGCCTATTGAAGTCTGCTGCGATTTTCATTCTGCCGACGCGTAGTGAAAACTTTGGGATTGTGGTGGCAGAAGCCCTCTGGTGTCGTACGCCTGTGATTTGTACGAAGGGCGCCCCATGGGAAATTTTGGGGGAATACTGGACAGAAATTTCCGCAGATGCGCTCGCGATAGCCTTAAAATCTTTGATGGCGCTTACGCCCGAAGCGCGTGAGGCGCAGTTTAAAGCGCGCTTTGATGAGGCGGCCGAAGTCTACAATTGGCAGACCATCGCTCGTCAGCTATTGCCTTAATTTTAAATTTCCTCTCCGCATACGTCAGTAAAACTGCATCCTATCAAAAGGGGGCGGGAGGGTCGGTTTATTCAAAGATGTGAGGTTTATTTAATTCTGCGCCACAGAAGACGCAGGTCTTGCGCCTGGTATTTGCTTGCCTACCGCATGTGGGGCAAGCGGTTTGCTGGGCGCCGATTTGTTGATCAAGCTGTCCATCCCGTGCATCAACTTCACGAATCTTAGCACGAAGGTCTTCGTCTGTGAGACTTGTGTTATCGCGTAAAAGTTCCCATAACGCCTGGCAACAGAGGGTAAGCGAATTGAGACGACGATTTAAGGTGTTGATTTCTGAACGTACCGATTCGACTTTGTCGCGTGCGCGTTCGCTCGCAGCTTCGGCTTTCGCGATGCGGTTCTGTTGATAAGCATCCCAGATAAGGCCGTTCATGGGGTGTTTCCTTTCGGCGAAGATGATGATGGGTGTAAGATGAACCCAATGAGCATTCCGATAAGCCATCCGCCCAGATGCGCACCATAAGCGGTGCCGAGGTTAGGGAAGGATGCTTCTGCGCAGAAAATGAGAAAAAGGAGTGGCGCTAAATAGAGGGCTTTTATGCGGAGGGGAAAGACGATAACCCAGAGCGTGAGCGTCTCTTTGGGTGCAAGGGTGGTCGCAACGCCGAGACAAGTGGTAAGCAATGCTGATGCACCAATGCAAGTGAGCTGGGGTGAAAGGCGTGGATCAAGGAGGAGTGAGGCGAGAAATCCCAGTGCGCCTGCCGCTGCGCCACAGAGGAGGAGGAGGGTCATTTTACGCCAGCCTAACAGACGCTCCAGCGTGATGCCTGTAATCCAGAGCCCGAAGAGGTTGAAGCCCAGGTGCCACCACGAACCGTGCAACAAGGAATAGGTGAAGATACGCCAGCCTTCGTGGGCTTTCAGTGCGACTGCTTGTAGGGGAAAGGTGCGAAGAAGCCAGCCCGAAATAAAAAGGTCTTCCGCACCAAGGGGCAACGGAAGACGAAAATTGGGTGAAGTAATCAGTTGCACAAAAAGACAAATACCGCAAAGGAGCGGAATCAGTCGAGCGCGGTGCAACGAGTCGGACATTACTGTCCAATGAATTTGGTCACGAGATCCCATTCAAGATAGAGGATCGCAAGGGTTGCTGCGGCAAGCCCAAATGCAATGATTGCGCATGCGCCACCAATCCAATCGGTGGGTGCTTTGCCCGTGGCTTTAGTGTTAGCAGCGGCATCTTCAGCAGGATTGCGAAGGCGAGGATTAATGTATGCCATAATCGTAAACTCCTTAAACTGTTATTAGTATAGACTTTTTAGCACAAAAAAGAAAGTATAAAATCATGTATTTTATTTTGAAATCATTCTTTTCTTCAAAAATGAGCCCTCATTAACATCCTTGTTCGCACTCAAGCGATGTTGTAGTCCTTGGTGAGATTAGATTCTAAAGTAGTTGAGGAGGATTTTGAAATGGTCTTGAGTGGTGAGGCAGGTGTCTAAAAGGTATTCTTTTGTGTGGGGCCAGTTTTGGAGGCCGCGGTAGTAGAAGTATTTGAGTGTGTCTGTGATGATAAAGGGAACGATTTGATGTTTGAGGCATTCTTTGAAGAGAATGAGGCGGCCAACACGTCCATTACCATCTTGGAAGGGGTGAATGCGTTCAAACTGCACATGAAAGTCAAGAAGGTCTTCTAATGTGGGGTGCTTTTGGGTGTTGTAGTCGGTGAGGAGTGCCTTCATTTGTACAGGGACGTCTTCAGGGAGGGTTGTTTCTCGCCCGCCGACTTCATTGGGGAGTTTTTTGTAATCACCAACTGTAAACCATGATTTTCGAGAATCACTTGAGCCTTGTTTGAGCGTGAAGTGAAGCTTTTTGATAAGGGTTTCTGTGAGGGGTGATTGGGCAAATTCAATAATGGTATCGATACACCGAAAATGGTTCGTGGTTTCAATGATATCATCTACGAGGATAGTGTCTTTTATTGCGCTAATTGTATTTGTTTCAAAAATGTGACGCGTTTGCTCGTGGGTAAGACGGCTTCCTTCAATGTGATTTGAGTTGTAGGTGAGATCAATTTGTATGCGTTGGTAAATACCACCTGAGAGGCGTGCAGCGCGTTCTTCTTGTAAAACCTTTAGGAGTGTCCTGCGGTGTGTGGATTGACGAGAGGATCGGGTTGGTTTTTCTGCACCTTCTGGGATGAGCCATCTCTTTCCCTCAAGGATTGCACCGGGAACGCGTCCTTGTACGCAGTAATTACGCACACTCCGCTCGGAGAGTTGCCATTTTTTAGCAATGATTGCAACTGCGTAATACTGCATGTGATGGGTTCCTTTGGTATCAAATGGCCTTATCGGCAAACTTTTCTCACATAATAACATGCTATCGGCAAGAAAACGAGGGGGTTAGCGTCTTGTTTGGGTGGAATTTTTGCCGATAGAGGTGGAAATGAGCGAAGTGAGTGGCAAAAATAACAAGAAACGAACAACGCTTAATCGTTTTTGAGGAAGTGGGGCAGGATTTTTTTGGTGGCGGTCGTGAGAGGATGTGGAGAGGGAATGGGGCTCCAGAGGAGGTTTTCTGGGAGAGTAGGGGCGTTTTGGGTGAGGCGCGTGGTGTAGATGCGGAGCGTTTGCCGGAAGTGAGTGAAGGTTTGGTGGTGGGTGTAGCAAGGTTTCTTTTTGAGTGGTATATGGGGAAGGGGGAAGTCTTCACGTGTGGGTAATTCCCAAAAACCATCTAAGAGGCGTTCACCAGTGTGTCGAGCAAGGAGAATCTGACCTTCGTTATTTTGGATGAAGAGGACGTCGCGTTCGCGTTCGGGAAGGGCCTTTCGCGCTGGAATGATGGGATAATCTTTCTGTGTGCCCGCTTTTTCTGCTTGGCAGGTTGCGCGCAGCGGACACCCCTCGCACTGTGGATTTTTAGGGGTACAGACGAGGGCGCCGAGCTCCATCATGGCTTGATTGAAGTCGCCAGGGATAGGCGCCTTACAAATGAAGGGGCGCAACCAATCGGCAAGCGTGCGTCGATTGGGTTCCTTGGTGAAATCGTCAGTGAGGAGATTGTGACGTGCGAAGACACGTGCCACATTACCATCCACCACGGGCTCGGGTTCGTTGAAACAAATACTTGCGATGGCTGCTGCGGTATAGGGCCCAATCCCAGGGAGTGCTTTGAGTGCTTGTGCGGTGGTGGGCAACTGCGCACCGTTGGTTTGGACAAGCACTTGTGCCGCCTTTCTCAGGTTGCGAACGCGCGTGTAGTAACCGAGACCTTCCCACGCTTTGAGAAGAAGATCATCTGGTGCTGCCGCCAAGGTACGGATGTTTGGAAAGGTCTGTAAGAAACGTTCGAAGTAGGGGCGAACGGTGTTGACCTGGGTTTGTTGCAACATAATCTCGCTCACCCAGACGGCATAAGCATCTGGGTGACCTCGCCATGGCATTTCACGGCGCGCAGTCTGATACCACGCTAAGAGATGTTGCGGCCAGTCTGCCATTACCATGTGCCGTTGTGCACCTTGGTCGCATCATAACGGGTGCGTGCTTCGGGGAATTCGGCAGGGTGTCCTAAGGCAATCGCACTGACAGGGATGATGTTGTCTGGCAGATTAAATGCCGTCTTCACTGCCTGAATGCGGTCTTCATTCGGATGAATGCCCAACCACACTGCGCCGAGTCCCTGTAATTCTAAAGAAAGCAACAAGTTTTCAATGGCCGCCGCCACATCTTGCAGCAGGTAGGAGAGTTCGCTACGATGCGCCACGTTAATGTCGCCGCAGACGATAATGCCTGCAGGCGCTTCGCGCAACATCTGCCCATAGGGGAGCGCATCGGCTAAGGCATCGCGTCCTGCTTGTTCTTTCACGACGATGAAGTGCCACGGATCGCAGTGACGTGCACTGGGCGCTGCCATTGCTGCTTCGAGGGCGATCTGAATCATGGCGTCTTCCACCGGTTCTTCGGTGTACTTGCGAACGCTACGACGAGAGAGAAGGTCAAGGGGTTTCATAAAAAATCCTTTCTTAAAGTAAAATCACGTTCCACCGATGAAACGGAGCGGAACGTGATTTGTGATGTGCCAAATGTTGTGTGAGGCGCGTTCCGCTTAGCCGAGCTGAGAGAGGAAGCGGATATCGTTTTCGTAAAGGAAACGGATGTCTGGAATGCCATACTTAATCATGGCAATGCGTTCCACGCCCATACCAAAGGCATAACCGTAAACGGCATCAGGATCATAGCCCACATGTTTGTAGACGCGCGGGTCAACCATGCCAGCGCCTGCGATTTCAATCCAACCCGAATTCTTGCACACGCGGCAACCCTTGCCCTTACAAACATGGCACGTGAAGTCCACTTCCACGCTCGGTTCGGTGAAGGGGAAGAAGTGCGGACGGAAACGAACGCCGATATCCGGGCCCATCATTTCGCGGGCGAAGTAGGCGAGCGTGCTCTTCAAGTCGGCCAGAGAGACCGGCTTCACATCGACATAGAGACCTTCAATCTGGTGGAAGTTTGCAGAGTGGGTTGCGTCCGTGGTGTCACGACGGTAGCAACGACCCGGATTGATGATACGCACAGGTGGCGGATTATCCAACATCGTGCGAATCTGCACAGGGCTCGTCTGCGTGCGGAGTACGGTCTCCACATCAAACCAGAAGGTATCACTGGGGTCCATCGAGGGGTGATGGGGTGCCGTGTTTAAGGCGGTGAAATTGTTGAACTTCGTTTCAATATCGGGACCATCAGCCACGGTGAAGCCCAAACGGTGGAAAATTTCCGCCGTCTCTTCAATCACGCGGCTCACCGGGTGAATCACACCTTCCGCGTGCCAACGCCCTGGAAGCGACACGTCAAAACCCGCCGTTGGCGTTTCGTTAGCCTGCAATGCAGCGGTCTTTGCATTTAGCTGTGCTTCAAATTCACCACGCCATGCGCCGAGTTCCTTACCAAATGCAGGACGGTCAGCAGCAGGGACATCCTTCATCTGCTTCACCAAGCCCGGGAGAAGACCATTGCGGCCGAGATATTTTACGCGCAATGCATCTAAAGCTTCAAGGGACTGTGCAGCCTCAAGTGCGGCAATAGAGGCGGTATGTTCTTGTTGTAATTCTTGCAACGTCATGAAACGAAATCCTTAAATCAAGGGAGAAATCTCCGTAATAATGCCCACTATTTTACCATAATCAGAGACAGTTGTGAACTTTTAGCCAAGAGATGTTCGCAAAAACCCAGTTAGCACCGCGGTGCCGTGGATTAAGCGGCGAAGAGGGTGGGACACATAGGACTGTCGCCGATGGGACCAAGGGACACGCTGGCAGAGCTTCCCACACATCGCACATCAGCGCACGCTGACGAGAAATGGAGATGTGCCCATTTCGAGCAGCGTGCAAGACTGTGCGACTCGTGGAGAGCGGCAAAGCCGCAAGTTCTGAGTTTCGTTCGCTTTGCTTACTGGAGTTCAAAGTTCGGAGTGGGTAGCTAATGTATT
>JAGCML010000133.1 GCA_017646485.1 Kiritimatiellia bacterium | reverse complement strand
GAGGAAGAGACTGTAGGCGAAAACGCCAACCATGAGGATCAACCAAATGTCGGCCTGTGCTGCAAGGCCAAGCGGAAGGAGGAGGCCCAACGCCACCCACCAGTACCAAGCGCCTCGGGTGATGGCGCAGTGCACGAGTCCAAAGGCAATACTTGTCACCGCAATCGCATCCACCACGCCACGGTGTCCCGCACAGAAAAGGGTGGCGAAGTAACCCGTAAAGGCCGCTGCGAAGCCTCCCACCCACGCTGCGCCTAAAGGTAATCCGTGGCTTCGGAGGAGGAAAAGCGCCGCCAAACAGCAGATGAGCATGTCGCCCCAAAAGCTGCCTTCGTAGGCAAAGCCAAAGGGAAAGAGGCGGAAGAGATTGAGGATTGCGGGGGCTGGCGTGAGGAGTTGGTGAAGCGCTTCGCTAAAGGTGGGAAATTGTAAGGGCGCATCTGGTGCAAGGAAGACGACATTTGCGGGGAGCACTTCGTAAAAGGCCACGCCAAGCGTTGCACAAAAAAGCAACACCATAAGCGCGGTGAATGCGCGATTATTCTGCAGAAGTCTCTTTAACCCGTCTAACATGATTCGTATTTCCTACCAGAAGAATGAACGTACCCCATCAGTTTACCGCATTTTGAGGGTATTTTTCAAGTCAGGAACGGGCAGTCTCTCTAAAAAGCAGGAAGGAAATGCAGTGAGAAAAGAATTTTGCATAAGGTATGAGATGGTAGAATATTGGAGTCTTTGGATATTGCGAAAGGAGGCTTCTTATGCGTAAAGGATTGGCATTGCTGTTGGGTCTTGGAGTTGCGGTGTGTGGCATCGCACAGTCTCCTTCTCATTTGGTGGTTGCACCTTTGTGTAGTCCCACATCGGCTTGGAACCAAATGGGCGAATTAAATCGTTTGATTCATATGGATCGCGGTTATGTCTGCGGGTGCGATCCCTTGGCCTGGGGGCAGGTGGCGACCTATCATGGTTTGGAATCCCGCTTCCCTGCAGCAGACTGGACACCGCAACCCTTAACGCAACAGGACGCATGGGTGCAGTTGCAAACCGCTGATGGGAATCGCACGATTGTGTCGCGTCAGTTGAGTGGACGCGGTTATGACTGGAAGGATGTCGCCGCTCAGGGGCCTGATGCTGGACGGCTCATGTGGGATTTGGGCATTTTGGGGCACACGCTCTATGTGCCTGGCGTCTCCATGGGGACGGTGAGTAATGTGCGTGCCGCCGCTTATTTTGGTTATCAGGGGCAGGGGTGGTGTTATTCATTGCCCATTTACACACCGCCAGACGGCGATAGCCCAATCTTGCAAAGCGACTGGCCGCAGTTGGCCGAACGCTTGGTGCGCGGTTCGTTGCACGCTGGTGCGCCTTTGGTGGTGATGTTGAATACGACCATTGGAGGGCATGCGGTGATTTGCGATGGCTATGGTTATGACGAAAAAGGAACGCCTTGGATTCACTTGCATTACGGATGGGGAACGCCTGCAAATCCAGGAGTGGGCTGGATGCCCATGGCATGGTTTTGGTCGGAGGCGCGCGAGGGGGACCGCTTCAGGGTGTTGTATGCCAATGTCCACCCGCAGGAACTTAACTGCGTGCTTGCAGGTGTTGTCACGCAGGAGAAAAAGCCTGTGGAGGGCGTGACGGTCAAGTTGTCAAATGGGAAATCCGTCACCACAACTGCTGCCGGCGGTTACTGTTTTGTTGGGTTGGCGCCACACACCACATACACCGTCACGGTGCAGTTGCCAACCGGTGAGACGCTCGAAAAGCAGGTGACAACAGGACAATTTTTGGATGATAGCCTGCGGAGTGCTGCGCAAGACGAGGTGAAAGATCGACACGTTTCTCTTGAAGTTGGAAACGTTCTCGCAGATTTTGAGTTGGCCGAAATGTGCAAAAAGCGTGACGCAGAACTGCAATAATCATCGGATGTTGAACTCAAAAAACACCCTCTTTTCCGCGTTTTTTAGGGAAAAACGAAAAGTCTGCTTGCGTTAAACCCTGAAACTGCGGTATAATGAAAGCCGTTTAACGCCCGTGTGGCGGAAGCGCGAGTGCGCGGCCAAGTCAACGGGGTAATTCGAACATTGAACAACACATCGGAGAAGCAACATGAGCTGCTGCTGCCTTGATAAAATCACCAACCCTGAGCTTAAGGCATGGGTGAAAGAATTCGCTGATCACGCCACCCCCGACAAAATCGTCGTTTGCAATGGCACCAAGGAAGAATATGATGCCCTCGCTGCGGCTGAAGTCGCTCGCGGTGCATGGATCAAGCTCAACGAAGAAAAGCGCCCTGGCTGCTACCTCGTTCGTTCTCACGAATCTGACGTAGCTCGCGTCGAAGGTCGCACCTATATCTGCTGCAAGAACAAGGAAGATGCAGGTCCTACCAATAACTGGATGGATCCCACCGAAATGAAGAAGATCATGTGGGAACTCTACAAGGGCTGCATGAAGGGTCGTACCCTCTACGTCATTCCTTACTCCATGGGTCCCATCGGCTCCCCGCTCTCTAAGCTCGGCGTCGAACTCACCGACTCTGCATACGTCGTTTGCAATATGCGCATCATGACCCGCATGGGCGATGCCGCTCTCGACCTCATCAACAAGGGCGCTGAATACGTGAAGTGCTACCACTCCGTGGGCGCTCCCCTCGAACCCGGCCAGGAAGACGTCGCATGGCCTTGCGCTCCGATGGAAAAGAAGTACATCACCCAGTTCACTGATCCGGGTGAAGAAGCTATCTGGTCCTTCGGTTCCGGTTACGGCGGCAACGCTCTCCTCGGTAAGAAGTGCTTCGCTCTCCGTATCGCTTCCGCTCTCGCTAAGAAGGAAGGCTGGATGGCTGAACACATGCTCATCTTGAAGCTCACCAGCCCCGAAAACAAGAGCTACTTCGTGACCGCCGCATTCCCCTCTGCTTGCGGTAAGACCAACCTCGCCATGATGCTCCCCACGCTCCCCGGCTGGAAGGTTGAAACCTGCGGTGACGATATCGCATGGATCCACGCTGATAAGAACACCGGTAAGCTCCACGCTATCAACCCTGAAAACGGCTTCTTCGGCGTTGCTCCCGGTACCTCCAAGGTCTCCAACCCCAACGCTCTCGAAGCTTGCCGCGCAAACACCATCTTCACCAACGTGGTGCTCACCGATGACGGCGATGTGTGGTGGGAAGACATGGGCGTGCCCGCTCCTGCTCATGGTATCGACTGGAAGGGCAATGACTGCTACGCTTCCAAGGAAAAGCCCAACAAGATGGTCGCTAATGCTGACGGCACCGGCGAATTCATCAAGGCTGCTCACCCGAACTCTCGCTTCACCGCTCCCGCAGATCAGTGCCCCGTGATCGCTAAGGAATGGGAAGATCCTGCAGGCGTTCCTGTTGACGCTATCCTCTTCGGCGGCCGTCGCCCCTCCACCATTCCTTTGGTGAACATGGCTACCGACTGGGCTCACGGCGTGTACATGGGATCCGCTGCTGGTTCCGAAGTGACCGCCGCTGTGATCTCCGACCAGATCGGTCAGGTCCGCCGCGACCCCATGGCTATGTTGCCCTTCTGCGGTTACAACATGGCTGACTACTTCGGCCACTGGCTCGCAATGGGCGAAAAGATCGCTACCGACAAGCTCCCGAAGGTCTTCTTCGTGAACTGGTTCCGTAAGGATGCTGATGGCAACTTCATGTGGCCCGGCTTCGGCGACAACAGCCGCGTCCTCAAGTGGGTCTGCGAAGCAATCGAAGGTAAGGCTTCCACCAAGGTTACGCCTATCGGCATCATGCCTACCGACGATGCAATTGACTTGGATGGTTGCGAAACCACGCCTGAAACGCTCAAGGAACTCCTCACCGTCGACATCGAAGGTTGGAAGAAGGAAGTTGCTGGCGTTAAGGAATCTTGGGAGAAGTTCGGCGATCGTATCCCCGCAGCTCTCACCGCCAAGCTCGCAGAAATCACCGAAGCGCTCAACAAGTAAGCGTCTCGCTGATTCCAATAAAAGAGGCATCCGAAAGGGTGCCTCTTTTTATTTGTCAGTGACTGATAGACTTTCTGCTTTAAAGTCGTATATTTGTAATGCCTGCTTAAATGTGCTACACTACGCTTAGGATAGATGAACTTCTCTAAGGACGAGTGTGATGAATAAGGAGCAGAATGAGGTAAAGCATCGGATGACCCGCCGACTGAATGGGTGGGATTATCGTCAATGTGCCATTTACTTTATTACACTCGTACTTCAAGATCGCACTTTTCCTTGGTTGGGACGCTTGGTGTGTAAGGAATCAAATGGCGGGGTGAAGCCTACGATGCAATTGACGGATTATGGTCACGCATGTTTAGCTGCATTGGAGGAATTGCCGAAACATTATCCACAGGTTCGCCTCATTGAACAGCAGGTCATGCCAGAGCATGTTTATGCGGTACTCTTTGTTCAGCAGGCTTTACCAGTGCCCTTGGGGAATCTCATCCGTGGATTGAAGGCGGGCGCACGGAAGCGTTGGAAGCAGATAGGGGAGGCGCACGGCTCGAAGACGCCGCAATGGGCCACAGGATTCCAAGACACCGTCCTCTTGTATGAGCATCAACTTGTAAAGATGTGCGCCTATGTACGTGATAACCCCAGAAGATTAGCTGAAAAACAACGACATCCGCAGTACTTTTGCAACGTTCGGCGGATTGAATTACCGCTGTATCAAACCTCGCTTGTGGGTTGTTTTCAAGCTTTGGGTAATCTTGCGCTCTTGAATTATCCGCTCTTTCAAGTACAATGTTCACGGAGATGGTTTACCTATCAACGCGCGAACATGCGAAATGGGGGCCTAAAGATCCTTCGAGATGCGCAGGGTGAGCCCCAAGTCGCGCAACACACCCCAGAATATCAATCCGTCTTGAATGAGGCTTTCTGTGCAGTAGAAAAGGGGTGGGTTCTCTTGAGTCCATGTATCTCTGATGGCGAACGCCAAATCGCACGAGAGGTTCTCAAACGAGGTGGGCGGCTTATTGTTTTTCGAAATAAGGGCTTTCCAGCCCGTGGCGAGAAACCCTCTGGGCGCGCCTTTGATGCCTGCGTACAAGGACGGCTCCTGCAGTTGGCCCCTGGTGCATGGCCCTATGTTGCGAACGAAAAACCGATGACACGCGTAGATGCAGTGGTTTTGAATCGTCTGGCACAGTGGATCGCCGCAGAGAATGCGGCGCACATTACCTACCGTGGCTACCAGCCGAAAGAAGTCGATGAGCTCGCGAAGAAAGCAGTCCTCGCGAAAGTGGTGAACAGGTCCAAGAATGGACCTGCACAGGACATTCACCAGTCGTAAAGCGGGCTTTTTTTTATCCTCCGCTTGTCGGTGAGGGTGGCGTATTATCGCAGGTGATGGCTTATGCGGTGGTGTTATCGATGGTGGTTGTTTTGTGTCGGCCCATTCTTGGACCGATAGCTTCTCCTGCACAGGACACTCACCAGTCGTAAAGCGGGCTTTCTTTTATCCTCCGCTTGTCGGTGAGGGTGGCGTATTATCGCAGGTGATGGCTTATGCGGTGGTGTTATCGATGGTGGTTGTTCTGTGTCGGTCCATTCTTGGACCGATAGATTCTCCTGCACAGGACATTCACCAGTCGTAAAGGGAGGCTTTCTTTTATCCTTCGCTTGTTAGTGAGGGTGGGTGTATTATCGCAGAGGTGATGGCTTATGCGATGATGTTATCGATGGTGGTTGTTCTGTGTCGGTCCATTTTTGGACCGATGGGGGTGGATAAACAAAAAGCACCGAGGGGGCTCGGTGCTTTTTGTTGTAGTGGTGTTTAAGCGCTTATTCGTAGGCTTCTTCGGGGGCGGGGTAGGTGCCGTTGCCCACGGAGGTGGCATAGTCATTTAAGGCGCTCTGGGCGGCTTCTCCGAGGTTGCCAAAGCGACGGACAAACTTGGCGAGGCGGTTTTGGTTGAGGCCGAGCAAGTCCTGCCACACGAGGATCTGCGCGTCGGTGTCTGCGCCTGCGCCGATGCCAATCACAGGGATGGAGAGCGCAGCGGCGACCTTTGCCCCTAACGAGGCGGTAATGCATTCGACCACGAGGGCGAAGCAACCCGCCGCTTCGAGTTGTTTAGCCTCTGCGATGAGACGTTCTGCGGCGGCTTCGTCGCGACCTTGTACACGGAAGCCCATGGCGAGGCAGGACTGTGGCGTGAGGCCTAAGTGGCCACACACTGGAATGCCAGCCTCCACCAAGCGGCGAATCAACGGCACACAGCGTTCGCCACCTTCCAACTTCACAGCGTCTGCGCCGCCTTCTTTGATGAGGCGAACCGCATTCCGGAAGCCTTCGTCATCATTGGCCTGATAGGAACCGAAGGGCATGTCTGCGAGAAGCAACGAGTTCTTCAATACGCGTCCAACGCACTGTGCGTGGTAGATGACGTGGTCAATGGTGACGGGCAGGGAGGTGTCGTGTCCCTGCATCACATTGCCAAGCGAGTCGCCTACCAAGACGAGCGGGAAGGCATCGCGGTCCATCGCCTCTATGAGCGCGGCGCTTGTGGCGTCGTAACAAGTGACGGTGGCGAATTTGCGCTTGCCTTTGAGTGCGCGGATTTTAGTTGGCGTCCAATTACGCATGATTCCTCAACCTTTTAGAAGAGACCCTTAACCGTGCCCGTTTCTGCATCCACGTCACCGCGACGGTAGGCGGGATTTGCAGAGGTGCCAGGCATGAGCATAATCTTGCCCGAGACAGGGACGATGAAGACTGCGACCTG